>NZ_JBAGKV010000019.1:0-131225 GCF_037049705.1 Janthinobacterium sp. LPB2021202312-11-4
GTCAGAGATCTTGATCGTCATTTGGCTCAGCCCTTCATGGATAAGGGCGCGCGCTGGGCCGAGTCGCCTAAAGTGCTCGCAGAGAACGTAGATATTGTGATCACTTGCTTGCCATCTCCGGCAGCCTGCTCCCAGGTCATGGAAGCGAAAGACGGCCTTCTCCACGGCCTGAGTAGTGGCAAGATTTGGCTGGAGATGAGCACTACTGACGACGCCGAAGTGAGGCGTCTGAGCGCATTGGTCGAGTCGACAGGCGCCCAAGCCATGGATTGCCCGGTTTCTGGGGGCTGTCACCGCGCTGCCACCGGTAACATCTCGATTTTCGCTGGCGGTTCGCGCGCAGCCTTTGAGCGCGTTTTGCCCGTGCTATCCATCCTCGGTCGGCGGGTGCTGCATACCGGGGATGTCGGATCAGCTTCGGTGCTGAAGGTTATGACCAACTACCTCGCAACCACCAACCTGTGCTCGCTGGCAGAAGCACTGATTGTCTGCAAAAAGGCCGGGCTGGACCTGGGTACTACATACGAAGCCATCCGCATTTCCTCGGGCAACTCTTTCGTACATGAAACGGAGTCCCAACTAATCCTCAATGGCAGCCGCAATGTCAATTTCACCATGGATCTGGTTATCAAGGATGTCGGTCTGTTCGACTCGCTTGCACAGCAACTCGGCGTGCCGCTAGAAATCTCTCCATTAGTGTTGGATATCTTCAAGGATGGCCAGGCGCGTTTCGGCGCACGTGAATGGTCCACCAACATTGTCAAACGCTTGGAAGAGGCCTGCGACCTTGAGGTTCTGGCCCCGGGTTTTCCGGCAGAGCTGGTGGATTATGAGCTGGAAGAGCTGGGTGCTGAAGTGGTCCCGCCAGGCCGCATCGTCTGATATGCCCTGATAAGTTTTGCCAGCCACCGCGCTGGCAACACCTGATAGCCATTAACTGGATTTCGCTCGCAGATCCAGCGACCAGATGTAAACGACCGAGCCTTCTTTAGCCTCCCTCATCAAGATGAACAAGGACAGCGCCATGTCGACCGCAGCCTTAGTAACCGAAGCCACTCAGAAATTGCATCAGCATGACTGGATAGCCTTAGCGAAAAAAATGAATATCGAAACCGGGCTTTTCATCGACGGCCATTACCTCGAGGCAATGAAGGGCAATCGTTTCGAAAGCATTAATCCGGCCACGGGTGAAGTATTGGCCTCAGTCGCCTACGGCGACGAGGCTGACATTGATCGCGCTGTCGCTTCCGCCAAAGACGCCTGGCTAGCGGGGCACTGGCGCTATATGGCGCCGCGTGCACGAATGACAGTTCTCAATCGGCTGGCCGAGTTGATCGAGAAGAACACCGCGCAATTGGCGCTGCTTGAAACGCTAGACATGGGCAAGCCTATTACCGATGCTTTGACCATCGACCTGCCCGAGGTGGCCTCCACCTTCCGTTTCTACGCTGAATGCATCGACAAGATCGAGGGGGTAGTCACCAATACCAAAGCTGATGCCTTGCACTTAATCCAGCGGGAACCCTTAGGAATTATCGGCGCCATTTCCCCCTGGAATTATCCGCTATTGATGGCCACCTGGAAGGTGGCGCCAGCATTGGCTGCCGGCAACTGCGTGGTGCTAAAACCTGCGCAACAAGCTCCGCTGAGCTGCCTGCGGCTTGCGCAGCTATTTATCGAGGCCGGAGGCCCTCCTGGGGTATTCAATGTGGTGAATGGGGATGGTCCGGTGACCGGTAAGGCGCTCGCGCTACACAGGGATGTGGCGAAGATCAGCTTCACCGGGTCAACCGCGGTGGGTAAGCAAATCATGATCTATGCCGGCCAATCCAATCTGAAACGTGTGGCATTGGAGACAGGGGGCAAGAGTCCGCAGATATTCATGCCCGATCTGGAAGACTTGGATGCGGCAGTCGACCGTGCCTATGGCGGCATATTCGATAACGCTGGTCAGGTCTGTAACGCAGGTTCGCGGTTGCTTGTGCATCGAGACATTCATGATGTGTTTATCGAGAAGTTCGTCGAGCGCAGCCGCGAGGCTTATCGGCCGGGAGACCCTCTGAACCCGGCGACAACCTTGGGGCCCTTGGTGACCCGCGCGCATCAACAAGGGGTGATGGCCAAGATCAAGCAGGGGTGCCAGGAAGGGGCGCTACTGGTCCAAGGAGGTTGTGAGCCTGGTGGGATGGAGCAGGGTGCTTACGTCTCACCAACGCTTTTTACAGGGGTCAATCAAAGTATGGGGATAGCACGGGACGAAATATTCGGACCGGTTGCCTGCGTTATCAGCTTCGATGATGAAGCCGAGGCTGTCGCCATTGCCAACGACTCAATCTATGGACTAGCCGCCAGTGTCTGGACACAAAACCTGAAAACAGCACACCGTATGGTGCGGGCTATAGAGGCAGGGGTGATCTGGGTCAACTGCTTCGGTGATGGCGATATGACACAACCCTTCGGCGGCTACAAACAGTCCGGGAACACGCGTGACAAATCCTTTGAATGTCTGCTTGGCTACACCCAGAGTAAGTCGGCTTGGTTCAATCTAGGTTGATCCGCGGCTGACCTGTTGCTTAGCAAATTAATGCACGGCACGTAATCCTACTCAAGGTAAGTATTCATTGGCGGACCGGGTGGTGGCGAACTACCGTACCATATTGTCGAGCGAGGCGTCACGGCCGAGGTCTTCTCACCGCCCTACCAGTCTTATACAAAGGCCCTGATCTCGGTAATTCCGCAAACGAATACCATTATCTATAAGAAACGCGTTGTACAATAAGTTTCCTGCTCAAAGTTTGAAAAGCACCACATCAGACTATCCTTGACGATAGTTGGCGCACCGCCTGAACCAGATTTTTTGAATAGGTTCTCGCATCCTGCGTATTTAGGAACTCGCCATTGATCGCGGCACTAATTGCGGCTACTGGCTCGTTTCGCAAATTCAAGATCGGCGCAGCAATACAGCTAACCTGAGTGTCTATCTCTCCGTAAGACACTGCGTATCCGAGGCGCTTTGCGCGGGCTAGATCTTCACGTGTTCGCTCCAGGCCTTCGATGATTGCCGGATTGCTTTTCTCCTCTCCTTTGAAGTAACTGAGTTGGAACTCATCCGAACGCATGGAGAGGATCGCCTTGCCAGAAGCAGATTGGTGTAGCGGCATGGTCTGGCCAATATGGATATTGAAAGCGTTGCTCTGTGAAGACTCCACCTTCGATACCACTACAACTTTGTTGCCTACCGGCACGCAGAGGAAAATTGTCTTGTGGATTTCGTTCTTCAATATCTCAGCAATCGGATAGAAGAACGGAATAATGCTCTGCTTATTATAGATGGTGGACGCGATCTGAAAGATTCTGGAACCGATGCAGTATGACTTCTTGCGGCTCGGATCAAGTGCAACTAGCTGGTGATCAAGCAGCGCATTAATGATGCGATGACCACTGGCAGCGGCGATACCCGCCCCCTCGCAGATCTCAGAAAGAGTCAAGGGATAGGCAGAAGCGGCAAGCAAATCCAAAATCATCACGCTGCTGTCGACGGCTGGCGCCTTGGACTTCTCTTTAGTTAGCATTAATTGGCATATTCCATATATGAAAAAATCATTTTGCGCTTTTTTTTAGCTCTCAGCTGCTGTGAACAGTACCTCAAGTCTATGTATGGTTCAAATTTCTCGGTATTTCAGCGACGAAAAGCTTCGCATGGTCGGTGTCTTGGCTCAAGGGATGTGTTCATTACTACCGGAAAGCGGTTACTGGCGATCGCTAAAATTCGCAATATTACGTGATGATCATCTCATTTAATTCCATATGCGGAATAATAGTTTTCTATATGGAAAAATAGTTGACGCGGTTTTTTCCACGTCTTAGGATTCGCTGAACCAAACTAAGGAATCTGTCATGCGTATCGAGAAGAACTTTGTTAACAACGAGTTTGTAAACTCGAACAAAGGAATGATGCTTTCGGTCTATAACCCAGCAACAGAGGTGGTTGTCGGACAGGTTCAGGCTGCAACCTCAGAAGAAGCGATCGAAGCGGTTGCGATTGCGGCTGCAGCGCAGAAAGGCTGGCGTCAGTTGACCAGTATCGAACGTGCCGGCCATATGCATAAACTTGCAGATGCCCTGCTGGCACGCAAAGACTCGATTGGCCAAGCACTGGCAGATGAGTCTGGCAAAAGTCTGGAAGATGCGACCAACGAAGCTGTCTACGCCGCCGAGATCACTCGCTATCACGCTGAGTGGGCGCGCCGTATTGAAGGCGAAATCATTCCAAGTGATACGCCGTCTGAAAACCTGCTGCTGCAACGGGAGCCAATTGGAGTTGTGGCCTGCCTGATTCCATTTAACTACCCGGTTTACACGCTTCTGCGCAAAGTCGCGCCAGCCCTGATTACCGGTAATACTGTGGTGGTCCGCCCGAGCAATAACACCCCGTGCTCTGCGTTCGAGATTGCCAAAGCAGTTCAGGACTCAGGCATGCCTGCCGGGGTAGTGAATATCCTGACCATGGATCACGCTACCGCAGAAAGTGTGTGCACCCATCCCAAGGTGGGAATGATTACCCTGACCGGAAGTGTAGGCGCCGGCCGTAAGGTGCTTGAGTACTCTCAAGTTAATATCGCCAAATCTTCATTGGAACTGGGTGGAAAATCTCCGGCGATCGTAGAAGCCGACGCAGATCTGGAAAAGGCTGCTCGGGAGATCGTCGCATCGAAAACCACCAACTGCGGGCAGCTTTGCACTGCCATTGAGCGTGTCTATGTGCACGAAGCTGTTTATGAGCCGTTTGTTGAGCTTTTGCGTACCTATCTGTCCGAGGTTCAGTTTGGTGATCGCGCCTTAAACCCGAAATTTATGGGGCCCCTGATCAACGAAAATGCGCGCCTAAACATCCATCAAATGGTAGAGCGTGCGATCGATGACGGTGCCAAGCTGGAAGTGGGGGGCTACATCCCTGAAGGTCCGGGGCACTTCTACCCGCCAACGCTACTGACGCATTGCCGACAGGATATGGAAATCGTACAAGAGGAGATTTTCGGCCCAGTACTTCCTGTACTTAAATACCGCGATGCTGACGAAGCCCTGGCATTGGCTAACGATCACCAGTTCGGACTGGCCTCAGTCATCTATACCGAGAACTACCGAACGGCGATGAAAGTAGCCAACAACATCGAGGCGGGTGAGATATATATAAACCGTACCCCATCTGATCCCTATCAAGGTTACCACGCAGGCTGGAAGCGCTCTGGTCTTGGAGGTGATGACGGCAAGCACGGCATGCTGGAATTTACTCAGACACGACTGGTAGTTCTTAATTACTAATAACCCGTTGGGAGTTTCTGTCTCGTAACTTTACGCAGCGGCCACCTCCGGCACTGGCATGAAAAATTATCGAAGGAATAATAATAAGATGGTAAATACAATTGCCCAAACTCCAGCGTCTGCTGGAAAAAAAATCGATCTAAAACGCTACTTACAATTTACGCTCTTGTTGCTGGCCGCTGGTGCTATCTATCCACTGTTGTATTTGCGCCAAAATTTTGAAACTTCGATTCTTGAAGTGTTCCAGATAACTAAGGGTGAGCTGGGTAATTATTATTCCATGCTCGGCGTGATGTACTTCGTCTGCTACGTACCAAGTGGATGGCTGGCGGATCGGCTCTCGCCACGACTGCTAGTTACCATTTCAATGGTGGGCACTGGCGCATTAGGACTTTGGTTTGCCACCATTCCATCAAAGGAGGTACTGCTTTACATCTTTATGGCTTGGGGTGTTGCCGCCGGCCTGACCTTCTGGGCATCAATGCTCAAAGGCGTGAAAATGCTGGCTCGCAAGGATGAGCAAGGTAAATTCTTTGGCATCCTTGACGGCGGCCGTGGCTTGGTTGAGGCGATACTGGCGACCATTGCAATTACCATTTTTGCCTATGCAATTGAGACTAAAGGTCTGAGCAATGCGCTGGCGCTGAAAGAGGTGATCTACATGTACTCCTTCACCTGTATTGGTATTGGAGTATTGACCTTCCTATTCTTCCGTGGCGGCAATGCCGACCAAGAAGAGACCAGCAGCAAAGCTAGCGGAAATATGATTCGCGACCTTAGATTCCTCGCATCTATCCCTGAGATGTGGCTGGTTGCTCTCGTCATCTTCTGTGGTTACCAACTGTTCTGGGCGACCTATTCCATTTCTGCCTTCTTACAAGAAGGCCATGAAATTACTGCCATCACTGCGGGCTTTATCACCGTTGCCAAGCTATGGATGCGTCCGATAGGTGGTATAGGTGCCGGCTTTCTCGGCGACAAGTATGGCAAAGAGAACATTCTGGCAGCTTCTCTAGTAGGCGCTACTTCGGGATTGATCATCATGATCATGTTTCCGAAATTGAATACGGTCTACTTTCTGTTGGCGCTTGTCCTGCTGATAGGGGTGCTGACCTACGCCATCCGTGGCCTTTATTGGGCGATTCTGGATGACTGCAATATCCCAATGCACGTCACCGGATTAGCGATTGGGGTGATTTCACTAATCGCATATACCCCCGATATCTTCCTGCCGCAAATCAACGGCTATATCGCAGCCCGCTATGAAGGCTTAACAGTCTACAACCTGTACTTTGGCTACATTGCGGTCATGGGTGTAATTGGCACGCTGGCCGTCCTGAAACTGAAAAGGGTGACCGCTAGGAAAAAGGCATTATGATGAAAGTTAAATATTGTGAAACCTACGTCGTTGCTACACCACCACCACATGTTGGCGGTATGTATTGGATCTTCGTCACACTAAAAACCGACTGCGGTATTGAAGGTGTTGGTGAGGTTTACGCGGCCACTTTTCATCCCAAGGTGATGGTGCCAGCAATCAATGATGTGTTTGAGCGTTGCCTGCAAGGCAAGGATCCTCATCATGTAGAGCGCTTCTTCCGGGAGGCTTACTCCAGTGGTTTCACCCAGCGCCCTGACCTCACCATGATGGGCATTGTCAGCGGCCTGGAGATGGCCTGCTGGGACATTATCGGCAAGGCCGCCGGCAAGCCGGTCTATGAATTGATTGGCGGAAAGATTCACGACAAACTGCGCTCGTATACCTACCTCTATCCAAAAGATAAAAACGGTGACTACAACTATGACAATGTTGAGTTAGCGGTTGAGTGTGCGTTGGAAAACAAAGCGCGTGGCTTCACTGCACTGAAGTTCGATCCGGCCGGGCCATACAGTGCGTACTCTGGCCATATGCTGTCGCTGGAAGCAATGGATAAGAGTGCGACGTTCTGCCGGCGTATTCGTGAAGCGGTCGGCAACAGTTGCGACCTGCTATTCGGTACTCATGGCCAAATGACGCCAGCCTCAGCTATTCGTTTGGCGAAGCGGTTGGAACCCTACGACCCTATGTGGTTTGAGGAGCCCGTCCCCCCAGGCCAAAGTGAAGCAATGTCTCGGGTGGCACAGAACACCAGCATCCCGATCGCCACCGGTGAACGCTTGACCACCAAATATGAGTTCCATGATGTGCTGAAAAACGGTGCGGCTTCAATTCTGCAAATGAACCTGGGACGTGTCGGTGGCATTCTGGAGGGTAAAAAAATCGCCAGCATTGCGGAGGCGTACTATGCCCAGATCGCTCCCCACCTTTACAACGGGCCTGTCGGTGCAGCCGCCAGCATTCAGTTGGCCGCTGCCACCCCGAACTTCTTGATTCAAGAGAGCATTGGCATCTGGGATGGTTTCCATGCCGAAGTGCTGCAGCAGAAGATTGAGTGGAAAGACGGCTATATAATTCCGTCCGACAAACCAGGGCTGGGAATTGAACTGAATATGGCGGTGGTTAAGGCGCACTCTCCCTACACAGGCAAAGCGCTGCACTTGAGCATGGACTCCAAGCCGTACGACTACAAAGAACAGTCTTCAACAGACTGGAAAGCGCAGCCGGAGCGATGAGCATGGAATATGATTTTATTATCGTAGGTGCCGGCTCTGCTGGCTGCATTTTGGCCCATCGCCTCAGCGAATCAGGAGATTACTCTGTGCTGCTCCTGGAGGCAGGCGGCAAGGATAGTTCTCCCTGGATAAAATTGCCTGTCGGTTTCGCCAAGACCTATTACAACCCGCAGTACAACTACATGTACTACAGCGAGGAAGAAGCGGGTATGGCCGGGCGCAAGCTCTATGCGCCCCGCGGTAAAGTGCAAGGGGGCTCAGGGTCGATCAATGCCATGATCTATGTGCGCGGCCAGGCAATGGACTTCGACGATTGGGCGGCCGCTGGCAATGAGGGCTGGTCCTATAAAGAAGTGTTGCCCTACTTTAAAAAACTGGAAAAACACCCGCTTGGCGATACCGAACATCACTCCAGTCAGGGCCTGATTGGCATTACACCGATGAAGGAGGGGGCGCACCCGATTTGCCAGCACTACCTCAAAGGTGCCAAAGAACTCGGGTACAAGATCAATGATGACTTCAATGGTGCTGATTTTGAAGGCGCGGGCATCTATGAGACCAATACGTTTCAGGGGCAGCGCTCGTCCAGCAACACGGCTTACTTGAAACCTGCTTTAAAGCGTCCAAATCTGCATTTTAAGCGGGTCACTGTGGCTGAAAAATTGCTGCTCGATGACAGCAACCGGGCTACAGGGGTGCAGGTGCGCACGGGGAATGGAATTGAGACGCACAAGGCCCGGCGCGAAGTAATCCTTGCTGCCGGCGCTGTGGACTCACCGAAGCTGTTGCAATTGTCGGGGCTAGGCGATCGCGGGCTTCTGGAGAAACATAAGATTGCATTAAGAATGCATCTGCCAGCGGTAGGCCATAATCTCCAGGATCACTTGTGCACCAGCTATTATTATCGCGCCAAGATAAAAACTCTGAATGATGAGTTTCGGTCCTATTGGGGACAAGCCAAGGCCGGTATTCAGTACCTGCTGAACCGGACTGGCCCGCTATCGATGAGCGTGAATCAGTCGGGAGGATTTTTTAAGGGTGACGACAGTGAGCAGCACCCCAATATACAACTCTACTTCAACCCAATGTCCTATCAGATTCCAAATGATCCGAAGGCAACGCTGGTGCCAGAGCCTTACTCAGGCTTCCTAGTTGCATTCAACTCCTGCCGACCTACCAGCAGGGGATGTATCGAGATCGCATCCAGCAAGCCTGAAGATGCGGCACTGATAAAGCCTAACTATCTTTCTACTGAGAAAGACATTCGAGAAGTCATTCAGGGCAGTCGCTTGATCCGGAAAATCATGGGAGCGCCAGCGCTCCAAGCCATTACGGCCGAGGAGGTGATCCCGGCGGACTCGGTTCAGAGCGATGAGGATATGCTTCAGTTTTTCCGCGAGAAAGGTGGGTCGATTTATCACCTTTGTGGCTCATGTGCCATGGGGCCGGATGCCACAACGTCAGTCGTTGATAACCGCCTTCGTGTACACGGGGTCATGGGTTTGCGGGTGGTAGATGCATCGATTTTTCCTAACATTACATCAGGAAATGTTAACGCTCCGGTAATGATGGTTGCAGAAAAAGGTGCCGAAATGATTTTGGAGGATAACCGCTTCTAATCTAGCTAAAACCACGGTTGAGAAAGTAAATATATTTCAGCCGTGGTGCCTTCGATGATATGTGCAGTCTGGTTGACATTCTTTGGCGTTCGCTATGATTACAGGCTGTGTGAAAATGCATGCTCCTTTATTGAAGTCTGCGTTGCTGGATAAAATCTACCAGCGTTTGGTTGGTCAACCAGAATAGAAGTTTGCGTAGGCACGAAATTTTCGTTGCGGTTCTGACTTTCAAGCGCGCTCGAAAAACGTTACTAAATGAAAGCTTGGCAACAGGGGGCGTCCATGTACGTCCGCTAATTGTACCTTACAACCTTGGGCTTAGCCCACGCTACTCACTGGACAAAAATCGGTTGGTGATCATCGTGACCGAGTGCGCCGGAGATGTCATGGCTGTGTCTATGCAAACGGAGCTTCGTCCCAAGCCACATGTTCATGATCCAGTATATACTTCCAAGTTGGTGGAGTCAGCCCAGGAATATCGATCCTCCTTGTGTCTACCCGGCGCTGATGCTCATGTTTATCAGAGAAAATCACTTGGGTATTTACAAATCGAACACCAGAGCGCGAGGATATTTCGCTCCACGCTTTTCGGCTTTCGATGAGGGGAGTTAACACAGTCAACGATGACCGTGCAGCTTAAACAAAGTTTACTCAGCGCAAGCTCATAGCGACCATGTAACCGCTGCGCCCTGCACCCCGTGCAAGAGCACCAGAGTTTAGAATAGCCTGCTCAATCGTATCGATCCGCAGATACACAGCGCCTGTTCTGGCGGCGAGATCATAGGCGATAGTCATTTTTCCGGTACCTGGAAGGTCGCTGAAGACGATGAGCATTCGATGTCCTTCGGTTAGTGAGTTACTCACTTCTACGTACCCAACTCCCGTCATGCTCACCCTTGTCCAGAGGAACGCTTCGCGTCACGTACCTGAGGCGGGAGCCGTATGCGGTAGTTCCGCACGTACGGATCTGTGCGGGGGGGCAGGTAACTGCCACTCCTACCGCGACCCTTGCTTGTATAGTTCGCTGGTGAGGAATAGATTCGATCCTTCAAGGAAGCTATCAATCCGCCTGCCAAAGGGAAATTGCCGTGATTTACTCAAAATCGCTCGGTTACAACCTCACCCCTTGATCTCAACGACGTCTATGTTTGCTGTTGGCTGATAGTCAGTCATTAAGACGCTGCTAAGTTGCGTGTCAATCCAGTGAGGACTACCGAATGCGAGTGATGATTCTGGATGATGACCCATGGATATCAGATCTTTTAAAACAGCTCGTGTTGAGCATTCGCCCGGCTGCTCAAGTCGATTGCTTTAGCGATGTAGCGAGCGCTTTAGACGCTTGGCAGCCGAATACCTATCAGTTGGTTATGGCCGACTGGAATCTACCGGATGCTCCCGGTGTCAGCCTGTTGCAGAGAATTCGCGAAAAAGATCAAGACACTCCGCTCATCATGATCACTGGGCGCGCTGATCGAGACAGTGTGCTGACGGTAAGACCGCTCGGGATCAGCGCATTTTTCACCAAACCATTTCAGGTTTCGCGCGTTGTGCAATGCCTGGAAGCGCTCCTTCCTCCTGATGAGCCCACCCGAGCTGGCTCTATCATTACTGAAGACCTGATCAGCTATCTCAGTGGTTTGTCTGCGGGTGAGTTGGACTTGCCTTTACTCGCGTCGGTAAAGGAAAAACTCCAGCTTGGATATGGGGGGGAGCTGCTGAATTTCCGAGAACTTGCCTATGATTGGCAGCAGGACCCGGCGCTGTGCGCCCATCTGATCGCAGCAGCCAACAGTGCTGCTTATCTTGGACACGGCCAGCCGTGCACGAATTTAAACGCTGCCCTCACCCGGTTAGGGGGGCTTACCAGCGTGAATTTGGCGATTAGCCAGGCCTTACGACAGACCACTATTCAACCTAACGCCATGCTAATGAAGTTCGTCCAAGCTCATTTAGATGATGCTGAGCGATTAGCAGAAAGGGTTGTGCTCTTGGCTCAGCAATGCGGTTTGGATCCCGCGCCACTACAAAGCGCCGCCCTGTTGCACCGCATGGGCGAACTCTGTGTGCTGTACCAAACTCAGAAATGGGAGAACCAAGGGAATAGCGTGAACGAAGAAGTACTCATGCACGCTGTCCGTGATTTTGCAGCCCCTTTTGCAGTTCGCTTGAAAGCACGCTGGGGACTGCCTATGGCGCTGCGTGAGTTGATAGGTGCTATCTATGCTTTGCCTCCCATGCAAGTACGCCGAGAGCAAGTGGTTATGCGCCTTGCCGCAGCCATGAACAATGGCGAACCTGAAACAGACCTTGAAAGACTTCAACGATTAGCGGGCCTGGCCTGAGCGTATTCGGGACTTGCAGGTTGGACATCTCGCCGCCCCCCAACAGGGCTTAAACTTTAATATTGAAGGCTTGAAGGTCTTCTGCAATGGTATCATGCGGGTGAGAAAACATAAGTTTTTTGCATTGAGCTGGGGAGTGGCAATCACTCTGGTGGTGGGGGTAGGGGCAAGCATTCTGGGCGCCTGGATCCTTGAACGCATCAACGAGCAGCAGGCACAAGAAAAGGTCGCAGCGGCTACCGAGGAAGCCGCAGAGTTGGTTTTAACTCGCCTCGATCTTTACCAATACGGATTGCGAGGCGCTCGTGGCGCGGTGCTGACAGCGGGTGAGCATGGCATCAGTCGCGAAGTTTTTGACCAATATCACCAAACGCGCGACCTTGCTGCCGAGTTCCCCGGCGCCAGTGCCTTGGGCTTTATCAGGCGTGTACCGGAGCAGGATGAAAGCGAGTTTCTCAAGCACGCTCGGGCCGACGGCAAAGCTGATTTCTCCATACGTCAATTCTCACCCCATTCAGGCGAGCGTTACGTTGTCCAGTATGTCGAACCGGTTGAGGGTAACCAGCCTGCAATTGGCTTGGACATAGCTTCGGAAACATCGCGGCGGGAGGCTGCCCAATCCGCGATACAAAGCGGTGTGGCCCGGATTACTGGGCCCATCACTCTGGTGCAGACCGCATCGAAACCGCAGCAGTCTTTCCTGGTTTTGATGCCTGTCTTTCGCGGCGGAGTGATTCCGGTGACCGTTGCTGAACGAGAGGCCGCAGCTTTTGGCTGGAGCTATGTCGTGTTGCGTTCAGAGGAGGTACTCAGAGGCCTGCGCATAGAAAATGAGACGGTGCATCTGCGATTGAGGGATATCACTGTCCCTGGGCAAGAGAAGCTGTTTTATGAAAGCACCGACGACTCGGCCAGCCATGAAACGCTAATGACCCACCAGGTGGAGCGCGAGGTATACGGGAGGCGATGGCAAGTTGAACTCGGCGCGCATCCGTTGTTCATCCAGCGCCTGCATCAGGTTTCACCAACGGTGGTTCTGTTGATGGGTGGTTTGCTCACCCTACTTCTGGCTACTCTGGCGGGTGTTGTGAGTGTCAGCCGTCAACGCCGGCGGCAGATATTCGCCGAGCAGGCAAGGCTGGCTGCCATCGTCGAAAGTTCGGCCGATGGCATTATCGGAAAAACACTCGATGGCATCGTGACCAACTGGAACAAGGGTGCCGAGCACCTTTTTGGCTATACCGCCGAGGAGGCTGTGGGCCAGACGCTGGTCAGTCTGGTTGTTCCTGAGGAGTTTGTAGCTGAAGAAGCCCATATCCTTGCGCGCATAAGGGCGGGGGAGAGTATCACCGGCTTTGATACCCAACGTCGCTGCAAGGATAGTCGGCTGATCGATGTCTCCGCCAGCATCTCACCCATCTATGGCGAGGGTGGTCGCGTCGTTGGAGCCTCCAAGACGTTAAGGGATATCTCGGCGAAAAAAGCAGCAGAGGCCCGAATTCTCGAACTCAATTCCAACCTGGAGGAGCAAGTTGCGCAGCGAACGTCCGAGTTGCGGCATCTCAATCTGTTGTTGGGTACTGTGCTGCGCTCGGCCACTGAGGTCTCGATCATTGCGACAGATCTCGACGGTGTTATCCGTGTGTTCAACAAAGGCGCCGAGCATTTGTTGGGTTATGACGCCGATGAGTTACTGGGAAAAAACACACCAGCGCTGATCCATGTACCAGAGGAAGTCGCTGCTCGTGGCGTAGAACTGAGCGAGGAGTACGCTCAGGCGATCGACGGCTTCCATGTGTTTACCCATAAACCTGAGCTTGAAGGCGCAGAAACACGTGAGTGGACTTACATACGTAAGGACGGCTCGCGGTTTCCTGTCACGCTGGTGGTCACCTCCATGCGCGATGACGATGGGAAATTGAGCGGCTACCTGGGCATCGCGGTAGACATCACCGAACGGAAAGCGGCAGAAAAGGAGCTGGCTGCGAGCCTGGAGACGACGCAGAAACAACGTAGTGAACTGATGGCGGTGCACGACCAGTTAGTGATGGCTGCTGAGGTAGCCGAACTGGGCATCTGGTCCTGGACGTTGGCGGACAATAACTTGCAGTGGAATGACCGCATGTTCGAGTTCTACGGTCAGCCACTGACGTTGCGCAATACTGGTCTGAGTTATAAGCACTGGTACTCTCGCATTCACCGTGAGGATGCTGTGGCGGCGGCTGCAAAGCTGAATGCCGCCGTTGAGGGGAATGGTGTGTACGACACAGTTTTCCGTGTCGTACACCCAGGCGGCCAGATCCGCTTCATACAGGCAGGCGCGCAGGTCGAACGCAGTCCCAACGGTACGCCCCTGCGCGTGACGGGTATCAATCGGGACATCACTGCCCAGCGCGAGCTGGAATCACATCTGCTGTACGCCAAGGAACAGGCCGATACTGCGAGTGCGGCAAAATCGTCGTTCCTGGCCAACATGAGCCACGAAATACGCACGCCGATGAACGCCGTGCTGGGCATGTTGCAGTTGGTGCAGAACACTGACCTGAATGGTCGCCAACTCGACTATGTGACCAAAGCGCAGACCGCTGCGAAATCACTGCTGGGTTTGCTCAATGACATCCTTGATTACTCCAAAATTGAGGCCGGCAAGCTACAGCTGGATGCGCACCCGTTCGAACTCGAACCGCTCATGCGTGATCTCGCCGTTGTGCTGGCAGGTAATCAGGGCCAGAAAGAGGTCGAGGTCATGTTCGACCTGGACTCCAATCTACCCAACGACCTGATTGGCGATAGCCTGCGGCTGCAACAGGTGCTGATCAACCTGGCGGGTAATGCCCTCAAGTTCACCATGGAAGGCCAGATTGTGGTCAGCGTCGAGCAACTGATGCGCACGGAAAACGCTGTGAGCTTGCGCATCGCCGTTTCTGACACCGGTATCGGTATCAGCCCGGAGCAACTTCAACGCATTTTTGAAGGATTCACTCAGGCCGAGGCTTCAACCACCCGCCGCTTTGGCGGCACCGGTCTGGGCTTGGTGATCTGCAAGCGGTTGGTCAGCTTGATGGGCGGTGAACTTCAGGTGGAGAGCCAGCAAGGTGTGGGAAGTCGCTTCTGGTTCGATATCACCCTTGAGGTAGCGCCGAATTCGCTGCTGAGATCTGACAGCTCTAGAGTCGATGTGTCCATACGGATACTGGTCGTCGACGACAATGCCATGGCGGGTGAATTGCTGTTGCGAACGGTTCATGCATTGGGGTGGAAGGCCGACCACGTGAGCGGCGGCACGCAAGCAGTGGAATGGGTGAAGAGTGCCCAGACGAGAGGCGAAGCCTACGACGTGGTACTGATGGACTGGCGGATGTCCGATATGGATGGGCTGAGCGCTGCGCAATTGATCCGTCAGCAGGGCAACGGCGTACCTCCTCCAATGGTCATTATGATTACCGCTTACGGCCGTGAAGTGCTGGCCGACGCAAACGAGATGGGAGACGCTCCCTTCGTGGGGTTTCTCACCAAGCCTGTCACTCCCAAGCAGTTAGCCGACGCTGTTCAGCGAGCACTCAACGGCAAAGGCCTTCCGCAGTCACTCCCGTCCAAGTCAACTGTTGACAGGCCGCAGCGTCTGGCCGGGCTGCGGCTATTGGTAGTGGAAGACAACATGCTTAATCGGCAGGTTGCCGATGAGTTACTGACAGGGGAAGGCGCTCAGGTGACGCTGGCTGAAGGTGGGTTGGAAGGGGTGAGCAGGGTGATGGCTGAGAGTGTGCCCTTCGACGTCGTGTTGATGGATATCCAGATGCCGGATATTGATGGCTTGGAGGCGACCCGTCGCATTCGATCGAGTCCACGCTTTGCAGCGCTGCCGATAGTGGCGATGACCGCGAATGCCTCCAATACCGACCGTGAGGCGTGTCTTGCGGCGGGGATGAATGATCATGTCGGCAAGCCCATAGATCTGGAACAACTTGTCGCAACATTGCTTTTTCAAGCGGGCCGTGAGGATCGTCAGGCATCTCTAGCCATGGGCCAAACTAATGCAGGAGAAGGCGTCATCGAGCCTCGTGCATCGATCATCGGCCGCTTTGGCGGTAACCTCGAGTTGATACGCAACGTGCTGAGAAACTTTGGCCCGGAGTTAGAAAAACAGCTTGTCCGGTTGCACGATCAGATCCAACGGCAAGACGCATCGGGGGCGGCTTCCGTGCTCCATGCTATAAAAGGCAGCGCTGGTACCATGGGTGCCAAGGCGCTGTCATCGTTAGCAGGTAGCCTGGAGCATAAGCTGCTGCATGGAGATGCCGCGACGGCTGCAAGCATTCTGATCGACTCGAGGTGCGCTGATGAATTGAGCGCGTTGTTGCAGACAAGTGTTGAGCAATTGAATGTCGAGTTTGGCCAGAGCCCGCCCGGGAAGGTCAGTGCTGACTCGGAATTAATGGCGCTCACACAATGGCGAGAATCCCTCAAAGAGATTTTGCTGTTGCTTGAAACAGGCAACCTTCAAGCCATCGAGCTGGCAGACGCATTGGCGTCAAAAACGCCGCCATCCCTGCGCCCACAGTTCGACGAACTTGTTGTCATGGTGCAGTCACTAGACTTTTTCGCTGCGATGCCGATTGGTCGTGACCTATTGAGATCTGCCTGATGGAACAATCGATGCAAACCTGGTTACCACATCCCCATAACCGTCCAAAACTCCTCATTGTCGACGACCAACCGACTAATATCCGGGTACTCCATGAGCTATTTCGTAAGGACTGTGATGTGTTTATGGCCACCAGTGGTGAGCAGGCGATCACCCTATGTCGGACCCAGCTACCCGATCTGATTCTGCTGGACGTGGTCATGGAGGGCATGGACGGGCATGAAGTATGCCGTCAACTCAAGGCTGACCCTGCGACCCAGGGCATCCCCATCATATTCATTACCGCGCAGCAGCAGGAGTCGGATGAGGTGCTAGGTCTGGAGCTAGGCGCGGTGGACTTCATCAGCAAGCCGATCAATCCAATCATTGTCAGAGCTCGTGTGCGAACACACCTGACCCTGAAGCTACAGAACGATCTGCTGCGCTCCATGGCGTTGATGGATGGCCTTACTGGAGTGGCCAATCGACGCAAATTCGATGAGGACATATTGGCGGATTGGCGCCAGTGCTTTCGAGAGCAAAAGCCGCTGTCGCTCATTATGGTGGATGTCGACTTTTTTAAACGCTACAACGACCGATACGGGCACCAGGCTGGAGATGGCTGCTTGAAATCCGTTGCCCAAGTGTTATTTGAAACGGTTAGACGCCCCTACGACCTGGTCGCTCGGTATGGTGGCGAAGAGTTTGCCTGCGTTCTGCCCAATACAGGTCTTTCTGGAGCGGTCGAAATTGCAGAAAAAATGCAAGAGCGTGTCCGGGCGCTGGGCATTGAACATTCGGCTTCTGATGTAGATCGTGTGGTGACTATTTCTCTGGGCGTCGCAACATTGACGCCCTCTGGCGATATTGAATTCGAGGCGTTGATAGAAGCTGCTGACAAACAACTCTACGAAGCAAAGAAAGCGGGCAGGGCCAGGGTATGCTCATCTGCAATGTCATCCGGGTAAGAGCCCCGTTGCAGTTCCCTAGGGACACGACTGCGTAACACCCATGCTGATTTTGAAGCCCCCGCAGGCCAGCGATTTGAAATGTGTGTTTCTTGCCCTACGGGGTACCGGACGTTTACTGTCCAGTGACCGCTTCACGCCGATCTCTGCCGGTGATCACTAGCAGCTTCGGGTCCAGAGTGTGTAAAAACGTTTTTCAGCGAGATTGGCGCCCAAATCAGAGCTGAAAATCACGCATCTACGCAAAATCCAGGTCTGCCAACCAGCCGATAAACTTCAGATTTCACATAGAAGCGCAGACTTCAATTTTGACTAAGCGTTTTTACACACTCTGGGTCGACAGCGGCTCTTCATGGCCTGCAGCTCTGGGCAAAAAGTGGACATGGATAGGAAAATAAATCTATTCCCGGTTGACCTCGTGTTGAGCCGCATGCACGAGAAGGGATTCGCCACAGTAGGGATGGATTGTGTAACTCTGCGCTGCCATCAGGATAAGGCTCTTGCAGTATCTCTGTAGAAGGAGGCCGAGACGCGGGACTGGATGTGAGGCTCACGCAGTCGGTGACGAGCATCAATAAGTCCGGACGCATGATCAGGCTGGGAACGCCTATTTACGCTTGGCGATGTTCATGCCTGCGATGACGGCTATCCGCTGCGATCTCTATGTGAAGGCGTTTTACGGAGCTTTGGTTGGTCGCGGCAAGAAGAAAATGCAGGCAATCGGCGCGGTGGTGTGCAAATAACCAGCACGGCCTCGCGGCACAGGTCCATCAGCGTTTGCATTGCGCAACAGCCACTACAGTGAATGGCCGACGTTGCAAAACCTTTGCTCTGGAACAACGCATGAGCCCCAGCACCTTCCGGCGCAAACTGGAGCGCGAAGGCTGTTCGTTTCAGGAGATCAAGGACGAAGTGCACCAGGGCAAGACCTTTGAACAGCTGCGCCAGACCCGAGTGAGCATTACCGAGATTGCCGAGCAGACCGGCTTCCAGGAGCCCTGCGCGTTCCATAGGGCGTTCAAGAAATGGACGAGGGAGAGTCCGGGGCGTTATAGAGCGAAGTTTCAGGACAAGCCTTGATGCCAGTCAGTTAAGAGAGCGGCGCCGAATGCAAAACTGTGGCGAGGGAGCTTGTTCCTACTCGGCTGCGAAGCAGTCGTAAAACCGACGAAACTGTTAACTGACACAGCGGTGTTGCCGATTTTAGGGCCGCTTCGCAGCCGAGTAGGAACAAGCTCCCTCGCCACAATTGAGCGCCAGGCCGTAGATTTTTGTTAGCTGACTGGCATCAGCACCAGCCCTCCCTGCAACCGCGCAACCCAACCGCTCGCGTTTCAAACCGGGCTCCTGCCGGGCATGTCGATCCGGTGCTGATGCACCCGTCGATAAAGAGTTGCCCGGGAAATACCCAGGGCTTTGGCGGCGGCAATCGGTTTCCAGCGGTGGCGTACCAACGCATCGAGCAGTTCCTGGCGCTCCGGACTGTCATTGGGTTCAACAAAAGCGTCCAACGGTCGGCTATCGGACCCCTGCAGCAGCTCCGGCAAATGGCTCAACTGGATAAGGTCAGTCTCGCAGACTGCACAGGCATAACGCAGAACGTGGCGCAATTGCCGGACATTGCCCGGCCAGCGGTAGCCGAGCAGGTATTCCAGCGCTGTCGTAGCGAGTTTCAATTGCACCCCGCACAGCGTCGACTCTTCGTCGAGAATCCGCGTGATCAATGCCAGGCGGTCACTGCGTTCACGCAGCGGTGGCAACTGAAAGCGCGCACCACCCAGGCGGAAATACAGGTCTTCACGAAAGTCGCCGCTGGCCACCTGGGCTTCAAGGTCACGGTGGGTCGCGCAGATCACTTGGATGTCCACCACCTTGCGCCGTGAAGCGCCCAGAGGCGCCACTTCGCCTTCCGCCAGGACTCGCAGCAGGCGGGTCTGCAAGGCCAGCGGCATGTCGCCGATTTCATCGAGGAACAGCGTGCCGCCATCAGCCTGTTGCAGCAGGCCTTGCATGCCCTTGCTCGAGGCGCCGGTGAAGGCTCCGGCGACATAACCGAACAGTTCACTCTCGATCAGGCTTTCCGGGATCGCCGCACAGTTCACCGCGACGAAAGGGCAGTCGCGGCGGCGGCTGGCCTGGTGCAGTTGACGGGCAAAGACCTCCTTGCCCGAGCCGGTCTCGCCCTGAATCAGTATCGGTAGATTGCGGTCCTTGACCCGCACCGCCAGGCGCAGGCTTTCGGCGATACGCGGGTCGAGTTGTGGCACCGCATTGTCGATTGGCCAAGGTCTGGCCAGCGGCCGTCGAGGTGCGCTCAAGCGCGCATGCAATTCGTTCTGCCCACCGTGGTTGCGCAACAGACACAAGGACTCGTCCCTGGCCCGATGCAGCAACTGCTGGTCGAACACCTGGCCGATATGCTCGGGCAGCCGCCCATAGCGCTGCAGCAGGAACTGCCGCGCCGCCGGATTCAGCGCCTGCAGGCAGCCATCGTCATCCCAGGCGAACAAGTAGTCGGGCTGGCTATCGACATAACCTTGGCTGTTATGGGCGCGCAGTACCCAGTATCCCTGGGCGCTGCTCATGAAAAACGCTTGTTCGATTTCCCGGGCGCTCTGCACCACCATCTGCCGGATCAGGTGCTGGGAGCGGCGTTCGTCGGGGGAGCGTACGGCCGATACGTCGAGCACCCCGAGCAGTTCGCCCTGGGGGTCGAAGACCGGCGCAGCGGAGCAGGTCAGGTCGATGAACGCAGCGCGAAAATGATCGCTTTTGTGCACCGTGACCGGCGCCCTGGCGGTGAGCACCGCCGCCACGCCGCAGGTGCCTTCTTCGCCTTCCGACCAACAGGTCCCCAGGTACAGACCAGCCTTGCGGCAGTCGTTGCGAATCGCCGTCTCGACCCGGTAATCGATGGTCCGGCCCTGGGCATCGGTGAGCATCACGCAGTAGTCGGCACCACGCACCCGGCCGTGGAGGCGGGCAACTTCTTCGCTGGCAATGCGCAGGAACAATTCCGAGCGCTCGCGGCACTCCTTGAGCACGTTCTGCGACAGGATGCGCGGCCCCTGCAGCGAGCCGGGGTCGAGATGGTGTTGCTCCATGGAGCGGCGCCAGGAGTCGAGAATCAGGCTCGACACCGGCACTTGCGGCAGCTGCGCGGCGTTCTTCAACACGCGGCTGACGCAATCCACATGGGCCTTCGAGTGTGCGGATAGCATAGGGCCTCCGTTTCCAGCTTCTTGTAGTTGTGCCGCCATTAAGCTCTGTTCATCCCCTTCAGACAAGCACCCGGACGGTACCCGGCGGCGGTGAGACGCAACGTCTCAACGTCTCATGCCGGGCCCGGGCAACCTGACATGTCGCGTCTCGCCAATAGCTCCTTGACAGATCTCCCGTCCTGCTGCTTGACCTCTCTAATTCGGGCATTTCCTGCGTTTTTTCAGGTTCTGGCACCGGCCTTGCTCTAGCCCTGGAAAGCATAACAATAACCAGAGGTGCCCTTATGTTCGACTGCCGATACCTGTCCCTGGCTGGCTCCCGACCTCACAGCACATCTGTGCGGATGGCGCCATGAGCCGTCGGCCATTGACCGTGGGGATCATCGCCAACCCGGCTTCGGGCCGCGACGTGCGACGGCTGACCGCCAATGCCGGGCTGTTTTCCAGTACCGACAAGGTCTCGGTGATCCAGCGCCTGCTGGCGGCGTTCGGCGCGACCGGCGTCGAGCAGGTGCTGATGCCCACCGACATGACCGGGATTGCCGCCGCCGTGCTGAAGAACAGCCAGGGGCGCCAGGCCCGCAACAGTCACTGGCCGGCCCTCGAATTCCTCGACATCACCTTGCGCCAGAGCGTCGAAGACACCCGCAAGGCCGCGAGATTGATGGCCGAGCGCGGAGTTTCGCTGATCGCCGTGCTCGGCGGCGACGGCACCCACAAGGCCGTCGCGGCAGAGATCGGCGATATCCCGTTATTGACCCTGTCCACCGGCACCAATAACGCCTTTCCCGAATTGCGCGAAGCCACCAGCGCCGGCCTGGCTGGCGGGTTGTTCGTCAGCGGGCGGATTCCTGCCGAGATTGCCTTGCGCCGCAACAAGCGGCTGTTGGTGCGCGTGCCGAACCGCGATCTGTGCGAGTGGGCACTGGTGGACGTTGCGGTGTCCTCGCTGCCCTTTGTCGGCGCCCGGGCGATCAGTCGCGCGGCGGATCTGGCGCAGGTCTTTGTGACCTTCGCCGAGCCCCAGGCCATTGGCCTTTCGGCGCTCTGCGGGCTGTGGTTTCCGGTGTCCCGGCAAGCACCGGGCGGGGCCTGGATGCGCCTCGATCCGCAGTCCCCCGAGGCGCTGCTGGTGCCGCTGGCTCCCGGCCTGCTGCAAGGCTGTGGGGTGCTGGCCGCCGGAAGCCTGGAACCGGGCGTCGCCCATTTCCTGGCATTGCCCAGCGGCACCCTGGCCCTGGATGGCGAGCGCGAGATCGAGTTCAACGCCGATGACCGGCCCAGCGTCACCCTCGATAACCACGGCCCGCTGAGCATCGACGTCAACGCCGCGCTGGCCTACGCCGCACAACAGCGGCTGCTGGCCATCGGCCGTGAACACCCGCAACACCCCCTGAACCTTTTGTCCCGAGACAACCCTGGAGAATAAAAATGTCGACACACCTGTCCGCTGATCAATTGCTGCATGCCTACAAGGTGATGCGCACCATCCGCGCTTTCGAAGAGCGCCTGCATGTGGAATTCGCCACCGGCGAGATCCCCGGTTTCGTCCACCTCTATGCCGGGGAAGAAGCGTCTGCCGCCGGGGTCATGGCCCACCTCGGAGATGCCGACTGCATTGCCTCCAACCACCGCGGCCACGGCCATTGCATCGCCAAAGGGGTCGATGTGTACGGGATGATGGCCGAGATCTACGGCAAGAAAACCGGAGTCTGTCAGGGCAAGGGCGGCTCCATGCACATTGCCGATTTCGAGAAGGGCATGCTCGGCGCCAACGGCATAGTCGGCGCCGGAGCGCCGCTGGTGGTCGGCGCGGCACTGGCGGCCAAACTCAAGGGCACCGACAGCGTGGCGGTGGTGTTCTTCGGTGATGGCGGCTCCAACGAAGGTGCGGTGTTCGAGGCGATGAACATGGCCTCGGTGTGGAACCTGCCATGCCTGTTCATTGCCGAGAACAACGGCTATGCCGAGGCCACGGCGTCCAACTGGTCGGTGGCCTGTGATCACATTGCCGATCGCGCCGCGGGCTTCGGCATGCCCGGGGTCACGGTGGACGGTTTCGATTTCTTCGCCGTTCACGAAGCCGCTGGTGCCGCCGTCGAACGGGCCCGGGCCGGCGAAGGGCCGTCGCTGATCGAAGTCAAGCTGACTCGTTACTACGGCCACTTCGAGGGCGATGCCCAGACCTATCGAGCCCCGGATGAAGTGAAACATTTTCGCGAGCACAACGACTGCCTGATGCAGTTTCGCGAGCGCACCACCCGCGCCGGACTGGTCGATGCCGGGCAACTGGACCAGATCGATGAGGAAGTAAAGAGCCTGATCGAAAACGCCGTGCGCAAGGCCAAGTCCGATCCCAAGCCGAGCGCCGCCGACCTGCTGACCGACGTTTACGTTTCCTATCCCTGAACGCCCCCTATAACAAGAATCGAGACCTTCATCATGGCGAGAAAAATCAGCTATCAACAGGCAATCAATGAAGCCCTGGCCCAGGAAATGCGCCGCGATCCGAGCGTATTCATCATGGGTGAGGACGTTGCCGGCGGTGCCGGAGCTCCCGGCGAAAGCGACGCCTGGGGCGGTGTGCTCGGGGTGACCAAGGGCCTGTACCACCAGTTTCCCGGGCGGGTGCTCGACACGCCGCTGTCGGAACTGGGCTATGTCGGCGCCGCCGTCGGGGCTGCGACCTGCGGCACGCGGCCGGTCTGTGAACTGATGTTCGTCGACTTTGCCGGCTGCTGCCTGGACCAGATCCTCAATCAGGCGGCGAAATTCCGCTACATGTTCGGTGGCAAGGCCTCGACCCCGCTGGTCATCCGCACCATGGTCGGGGCCGGCCTGCGGGCGGCCGCCCAGCATTCGCAAATGCTCACCTCGCTCTGGACCCACATTCCCGGGCTGAAAGTGGTGTGCCCGTCGTCGCCCTACGACGCCAAGGGCCTGCTGATCCAGGCGATCCGCGACAATGATCCGGTGATTTTCTGTGAGCACAAACTGCTCTACAGCATGCAGGGCGAGGTGCCGGAAGAGCTCTATACCATCCCCTTCGGCGAGGCCAACTTCCTGCGCGAAGGCAAGGACGTGACCCTCGTGTCCTATGGCCGCACGGTCAACCTGGCGATGGACGCGGCCCGCAGCCTGGCGGGCCGTGGCATCGACTGCGAAGTGATCGACCTGCGCACCACCAGCCCGATGGATGAAGACAGCATCCTCGAAAGCGTCGAGAAGACCGGACGCCTGGTTGTGATCGACGAAGCCAACCCGCGCTGTTCGATGGCCACCGACATCTCCGCGCTGGTGGCGCAGAAGGGCTTTTCGTTCTTGCAGGCGCCCATCGAAATGGTCACCGCGCCGCACACCCCGGTGCCGTTTTCCGACGCCCTGGAGGATCTGTACATCCCCGACGCGGCGAAGATCGAAGCCGCGGTGCTCAAGCTCATCGAGTGGAGGAAACGCCCATGAGTCAGATCCATACCCTGACCATGCCCAAGTGGGGCCTGTCGATGACCGAAGGCCGGGTCGACGCCTGGCTCAAGGAGGAGGGCGCGGCCATCGCCAAGGGCGATGAAGTGCTGGATGTGGAAACCGACAAGATCTCCAGCAGCGTCGAAGCTCCGTTCGCCGGGGTGTTGCGCCGGCAGATCGCGCGCCAGGACGAAACCCTTTCGGTCGGTGCCTTGCTCGGCATAGTGGTCGAAGGCGAAGCCAGCGAGGCCGAGATCGACGCAGTGGTCGAGCAGTTCCAGGCCAGCTTCGTGCCGGGTGCTGTCGGCGACGAAGACAGCGGCCCGGCTCCGCAAAAGATCGAACTCGATGGGCGGATCATCCGCTATTTCGAGCGCGGCGAAGGCGGCACACCGATGCTGCTGATCCATGGCTTCGGCGGTGACCTGAACAACTGGATGTTCAACCACGAGGCGCTGGCGGCCGGGCGCCGGGTCATCGCCCTCGACCTGCCTGGCCATGGTGAGTCCGGCAAAGTCTTGCAGCGCGGTGACCTCGATGAACTGAGCGAAGTGGTGCTGGCGCTGCTCGACCATCTGGATATCGAAGCGGTGCATCTGGTCGGCCATTCCATGGGCGGCGCGGTGTCCTTGAACACCGCCCGGCTGGCGCCACAGCGGGTGCGCTCGCTGACCCTGATCGGCAGCGCCGGTCTCGGCCCGCAGATCAACGGCGACTACCTGCAAGGCTTTATCGAGGCCGCCAACCGCAACGCGCTCAAACCGCAACTGACGCAGTTGTTCTCCGACCCGGGGCTGGTAAATCGGCAAATGCTCGAAGACATGCTCAAGTACAAGCGTCTGGAAGGCGTCGACAGCGCATTGCGCCAACTGGCCGCGACGCTGTTCGCCGACGGCCGCCAGCAGCTCGACCTGCGCGCGGTGGTGCAAGAGGGGCGACAGCCGGTGCTGCTGATCTGGGGCAGCGACGACGCGATCATTCCGGCGGCGCACACCGAGGGCTTGTCGGCACAGGTCGAGCTGCTGTCGGGCCAGGCGCACATGGTGCAGCTGGAAGCGGCGGAGCAGGTCAACCGGCTGATTCTGGAGTTTGTGCAACAACACTGACGGCATGCCCGGCTGCCGGTGAGGCAGTCGGGTCCTGGCGACTTCAAGGAGCATTGATCCATGACACTTCCTATCATCGACACCCGTAGCATGCGGGCGGCCGTCTGGCATGGCCGCAACGACATCCGCGTGGAAGACGTGCCACTGCCCATCGCACCACCCTCCGGTTGGGTGCAGATCCGCGTGCAGTGGTGTGGCATCTGCGGTTCCGACCTGCATGAATACGTGGCCGGGCCGGTATTTATCCCGGTGGACGCACCGCACCCGCTGACCGGGATCATGGGCCAATGCATTCTCGGCCACGAATTCTGCGGCGAAATCGTCGAAATCGGCGCCGACGTCCAGGGCTTCAACATCGGCGAGCAAGTCGCCGCCGATGCCTGTCAGCATTGCGGCATTTGCTACTACTGCACCCATGGGCTGTACAACATCTGCGAGAACCTGGCGTTCACCGGGTTGATGAACAACGGCGCGTTCGCCGAGCTGGTCAACGTTCCGGCCAACCTGCTGTACAAACTGCCGGCCAACTTCCCGGCCGAAGCCGGAGCACTGATCGAGCCGCTGGCGGTGGGCATGCATGCGGTGAAGAAGGCCGGCAGCCTGCTGGGGCAGAACGTGGTAGTGGTCGGTGCCGGGACCATCGGCCTGTGCACCATCATGTGTGCCAAAGCGGCCGGTGCCGCCCAGGTGATCGCGCTGGAAATGTCCAGCGCGCGCAAGGCCAAGGCCTTGCAAGTCGGCGCCAGCCACGTCCTCGACCCCAACCAGTGCGATGCACTCGCTGAAGTTCGCCGACTGACGGGCGGCCTCGGCGCTGACGTCAGCTTCGAATGCATCGGTAATAAACACACCGCCAAACTGGCCATTGACCTGATTCGCAAGGCCGGTAAATGTGTACTGGTGGGGATTTTCGAGGAGCCCAGTGAGTTCAACTTCTTCGAGCTGGTGGCCACCGAGAAACAGGTGCTGGGAGCCCTGGCGTACAACGGCGAATTCGCTGACGTGATCGCTTTTATCGCAGACGGGCGGCTGGATATCAGCCCGCTGGTCACCGGCCGAATCAACCTGGAACAGATCGTCACGCAGGGCTTCGAGGAACTGGTCAACAACAAGGAGCACAACGTGAAGATCATCGTCTCGCCGAGCACCTTCTGACCGATCCCGAACTTCGCCTTGGCGATGGCCGTTACAGGCCATCGCACTTTTTCGGGTTTTGCGGTTCTACTTTTGGCCAGGATGCGGCGAATTCCATCGCATCCGGATTGTTCAAGACTCCTGCCAGTGGCCAACGTTGTTCTTTCTGTCGTCACGCGATTTTTTCGCAATCCGTTGCTGCTCTGCGCCGTAGCCGTCCTCCTTCAGCGTTTCCTACTTTTGTAGTTTTCGCATCAATTCGCTCTTGACCTCTCAATAATCCGGCAGCGGTTGCAGTGCGGGTTGGTCGAGCGTATCGAATGCCGAGCGACGCGAGCCTGGCAGCTTCTTGAAGGGCCGTTGGTTGAGGCGTTCCAGCACACGCCGATCGCGGTGTTGAGTTCACACAGCGAGAAGAACTGACGGTTGCGCAACGCCGCGAGGATCCAGCGCTCGACCACTTGCACGCCGACTTCGACCTTGGCTTTATCCTTGGGTTTTCGAGCGCGAGCGGGCAACACAGCGACCCTGTAATGCTGGGCTAGATCGCGGTAGCTGGGGTTGATATCCGGCTCGTAAGGCTGTCGCCGCTAATGGTCAGAACCTCGCCTTGCGGAATTGTCTGGGCCGCTATGCAAATAGGCGCTAGGCCTGGATTTCGATAAGTGAACCTCGAGCTTGCGACGAACACCGGCAGGCCATTGACCTGTGTTCCGGTGCATCCCTTAAACGTCTGCGCATTAGTGATGACCAGTTCCATCAGGTAGTAATCCCGGTAATGGCCGGAGTTTTCGTCAGGGCCGATGTTGGTCGCACTGTCCATCCCCAGTTGTTCCGAGAAAAACCTTTTGGGGGGAGCGCAGCGATGCAAAGCGAATCCCCACTCCGGGCAGACCGCTAATCGAGGTCGTGTTGTAGATTGAATTGAAACGGCCAAATGCATGCCAGTAACCCCCGATCATCAACTCGTCCATGACATTACCGGTTTTCTGGTAGGTGACGTCGAGGATGACTACTCTGCGAGCGACCACCAGCCCCTCGGGGGGATTCGCCAGTATCTCGGTATAGTTCCAGGGCAGACCATTGACCTTCGCCATGCAGCTGTTGTTAACGAAGTTGGCCTTTGCGGGATTCATGACCCCGCATATCAGCGCTAGCCCAAAAAGCCACCGCCACATCGACTGTCTGAGTCGTGCGATAGTCATGTCGTACCTCATTGATCAGGAGCGGCACTCAAGCCGGGCCCGCAGGAAGTTTATCGCCGGATCACGCGTCGGTAATTGATAGGGGCCACGCATTGCTGCTTGCTCCACTTGATGGTCAGTTCACCGGCATCCTCTTCCAGCAGAGCCAGGGCCTAGCCGGTAGGGTCCGATATGCCCAGTTGCTTGCCGCTGGCGTCTTCCACGGCCGCACTGAAGGGGATGGTCTGGCAATCGGTGTCATACAGTTCGAATTGCACCCGGCGCCCGCTATTGCCGACGAAGGTGGACACCACCATGGCCCCCGGCGCGGCACCACTTGCTAGGTAGCGTTTTCAATCTCGATATCGCCGCCCAGATCGCGGGTGTCTAGGGTGACCCAGTTGGTGCGGTAAGGCAGGGCGTTGGGCACAACGGCGTAGCCATTGCCTGCGGTGCGGGCACCTGCATAGCTCTTGATCTTGACGTCGGCGACGTCCGGCACGTTTACTAAGATGAAGGTCTCGCCGACTTGACGCCCCAGATTGACACCACTGGCATGGGCAACCACCGAACCAGCAGCGCCGAGGCTCTGGGTTCTGAACCCCGAGCCTTGGCTGTAACCGGTAGACACCTCCCCCGAGCGCGTGCGGTTGGTCACCGAGGCGGAGCCGGATTACCCGGTGTGGTCATTGCCCGCTTGCAGCGAATATAAACTGTCGCCGCTCTCGCCCAAGTAGCCGCTGACCCCTGCCTGGGTGCTCAGGTCACCATCGCTCTGGCGCATGGTATTGAGTGTGGCGCGGGGCGAGCGCGGTTTGCTGCCCAAGGGGATAGCGATAGGGTCATCTGGGTGTCGGCGTTGGCCCTGTCGTAGTTCGAGGTGCTTTGGTTGCGTGACACGCCAACGCTGTAATTGAGATCCCGCCAAGTGCTGCTGTAGCCGCCGGAAAGGCTGCGGGTTCCCCTGCCGTCCCAGAAGCGCTGGTCGGTCGCATTGAGGTACAGGCTACCGTACTTACGGTCGCGGCCCAGGCTCTGGTTGATGCTCAGGTTCGTGCGGGGTCGCGAGGCGCTGGTTGGGTAGTTGTTGCTGCCGGCCAGGTCCTCATAGCGTTCTCCTTTGGTAGGCGGCCGGGCATTCATTCATGCCCACAGCCAGGCATTGCTGGGTTTTCTGGGGATTGGCATATGTTGTGGCTCCGATGACGGGCAGAACGGAATGTGCTTGGCGTATTGCGGCAGCCAGTTCGTAGCGGTTGTTGAGCCGGGTCGTGGGAAAACTGTAGGCAGCGATAGGTACGCCTAAGATCAACGCAGCGGGAATAGGTGCAGCAGCTTGCGCGCTGCCTCCGCGGGCGAAAAGGATGAGTCCATGGGCGCGACGAATTGTTTGAGCTTCATCGGCCAAGTGTGTAGGCGCAACAGGGAAGATTGAATCAGACGAGTCTTAAAAGATGCAGGGTGCGCGTAAGCTAGATGGCTCTCGTTCCGGCGTTATCAGCTGATAAGCGCGCCAAGGCTGATGTGTAAGTAACCGGGCATGTGCTGACCTTTGTTGAGACTCAATGCCTGAGAAGGAACTCTAATGCGCGTAATGGTTGTGGACAATGACCCGTCGTTGGCGAATTTGCTCAGACAACTGGTGCTGAGCAAGAGGCCAGGTTCAGATTTCGACTGGTAAAGCAGCTTAGCTGCGCAACTCGGCCACGTACTGAAAGGGGATAGGGATCTAAACGGTTCTGATTTAAAGCAGTGTTCGAGTGCCTGCTATTGGCCGATTTTTGCCGGTCGCGACCGGCAGTAAACGACCCATTGCAATCAGCCAGATTAGGACGTGCGGTTGCCGAAAATCACGTCTGTCGGCGGATTTATCGCAGCCACAACAGCGGCCATAGGGCAGGCATCAGAAGTAATACCCAATGTTGATATTGGTCCGGTAGTACCAGGCATTGCTGCCGATTGAACTGGTGTTGGTAAAGCCGGATCCGTTTTCGGCACCGCCATAGGGGTTGGCATTTTTTGCCCAGGTCAGGTCGACCCACGCCATGATCGGCATGGCCAGGAATTGCGCACCGACGGTGTACATCTGCGAGTCGTCCCAACCGCTCTTGTCTTTCATCATGCGACTGTAGTCGTTGTACAGTTTGATCTTCTTCAACTGACCCAGTTTCGGCGTCGGGATGTCATAGCTGACGTTCAGCGAGGCGATGGTGGCTTTGGAGGCGATCAGGTACGCCGGGGTCAGGCCGTTGCCGCCCATCAGCACCGAGTCGTTGCTGACCCCGGCAGGATTCTTTGGATCGTACTCGTAGCGAATGCCTTGGGTGGAGACGGTCCACGCGCCGGCATTGATGATGGCGTGAATGCCGCCGGCCCAGTAATCGCCGTCGTCTTTGGTGGTGGCGTTGTACAACTGGGCGGCGGCCACCGACGCGCCGATTTCGGTTTTCCAGCCGTCATTGATAAAGGTCCGCGCGACCCGGGCGTTGATCTGGTTGTGTTTCTCGTTGTCCTGGCGCGACTGGGTGAAGGGGATCGCATTGTCCTTGAGGTCGGCGTAACGCCCGACTTCCGGCGAGTAGCGAATGTCGGAAGGCAACATGCGCGGGAAGTACCCCAGTTGCAGATCCCAGTCCTGATCCTTGTAGCTGTACTTCAAGCCTGTGCCGGCGCTGACGCCATAGCCCATGAAGAAGGGCAGGTGATAGCTCCAGCCGAATTGCGGATAGGGCTCCAGGCCAAACGGTTTGAACGGCGCGCCCAGTTGCAGGTTTGAGTTGCTGTTGAGGCGGTAGCCGACGAAGCCGCGGTCGATGGAGCGCTTGCCGTCATCCTGAAACCAGTAGCCGACATCGCTATAGAGATTTTTGTAGGTCGCCTGTACGTCGATGCGGAAGGTGTCGAAGAGAAAACGCCCATTGTTTTCGGTGGTGTCCCAATGCTCGTCGCGGTAGTTGGTTCGCAGGGCACCACCGATGTCCAGGCTGCTTTCGCCATCGTCGCTGCGCCAGGCGATATGCGGAAACGGCTTTTTACCGGTAGTCGATGTCACGGGCGCAGCGGGACCGGGTTCACCGGCGAAGCTCACGCAACTGCTCATCATCAGTCCCATACATATAACGTAATGCTTCATGTTGACTCCGCTGCTCAATTGAACGCTACAAAGTGACCGGCAACACTGTTCCGTTCGCCTTGAAAGTGGCGATGGGCGGATAACGTCGAGTGTTGCTTTGATTAAGTGCGTTTCTGTTTTTATTGTTTCATGGGTAATACGGCGTATGGCCTATGAACTCAGGGTTACCTGAGCAGAAACTATGCCAACTGTAAGAGGTCTGTCAGGTACTTAAAAACTCAATAAAAACAATTGTTTATATGGGAAACATGTTTGTTTGTATTGCCCATGAAACAGGCGCCTCGAGGGGTAACGAAACTGCACGTTCACTGTGCGTTTTTTATGTCACGCGCATAAAAAAGGCCGACATACCTGTCGGCCTGTTTAACCCTGGAAACTTGATACTCGCGTTATAGATCCAGTACCAATCGCCGACTCTTGCAGCCCGACACACACACCATCATCGATTTGTTGGCCGCACGTTCGGCTTTGGTCAGCACGCCGTCCCGGTGGTCGACATCACCTTCCAGTACGCGTGTTTCGCACGACCCGCAGACCCCTTCGCGACAGCTGTACTCGATGTCGCAACCCGCCTCGAGCAGCACATCGAGCAAACTCAAACCTGGCTCGATCGACAGCGTCTTGCCGGATTTTTTCAGTTCGACGCTGTAGCTGCTCTGCGCGTCTTCAGACGGCGGCAGTTCGGCCGCCGCGAAGCGCTCGATATGCGCATGAGGGTAACCGAGGCCTTCGCAGGTGCTTTCGAAAGCGTCGAGCATCGGCGTCGGACCGCAGCAATAGAAGTGCGTATCGCTGGGCTGATCGGCCAGGTAGGCGCTCAGGTCTGGCGGCATGCCCTTTTCATCGTTGAAGTGATAGACGACTTTGGCACTCAAGCCGCTGAGTTCCTCAACCAGCGCGGCTTCCTGTCGCGAGCGGGCGCAGTAGATCAGCTCGGCGGATTTTCCCAGTGCCAGCAGTTGGCGGAACATGCAGTAAATCGGTGTGATGCCGATACCGCCGGCCACCAGCACGCTGTGTCTGGCACTCAGGTCGAGCTGGAAGTTATTGCGCGGCGACGAGATCGGCAGTTGCATGCCGACCCGCAGTTGCGCGTGCACAAATTCCGAGCCGCCGCGGCTGTTGCGATCACGCAGGATGCCGATCACGTAACGGCCTTGATCGCTTGGCGAGTTGAGCAATGAGTAACTGCGCACCAGACCGTTGGGTAAATGCAGATCGATGTGCGAGCCGGCTTCAAACGGGGCGAACACCGTGTCGCCAAACGGCCGCAATTCGACGCTGATGATGCCTTCGGCTTCATAGCGCAACGTGTGCACGCGAGCGGTGAGGGGGGAGGAATGGGACATCGGTCACCTCTTTTCGACAGTACGCAAATCGAGATCGAGACGCGCGCCGGCCTCGATCTCCACCCGCAGTTCGGGAAACACCAGCGCGCTCACTTCAACCAGCGTGGAGGTAGGAAAAACCGCCTGACCTTCGAAGAAGTCACGCCGTGCGCGACCCACTTCGTCCTTGTCGGCAATATTGGTGACATACACCGTCAGCCGGTAAATGTTGCCGATATGCCCACCCGCCGCCTCGACCAGCGCCCGGACTTTGTTCAACACGACAAGTGTCTGGGCGTAGGCATCGAGCGGCGCGTCAGCCACAACGGCCAGGCGTGTAGCGGGATGGCCGGTCATGCCGGACATCACCACTTCATTGCCGATCAGCAAGGCATTCGACCAGGTGGCGCTGGCCGGCTCGATCAACGAGCCGGCCTGAACACGTTGCACGGCTGCGTTCATGGCAACTGCTTCGCGTCGATCAGCTCCAATTGGGCCTTGGCCGCGTTTTTCAGGTAGCGACGCAGACGCACCACACCGAGGTCATGCTGGTAGAGGTTTTCCCGCTGGTTGGCGTCCGGCTCCATGAATTCGAGCAGCACCCGGTCCTGTTCCAGCACCGCCCAGTGGCGTGCTTCCAGGCGATTTTTGTAGAGGAAACGCCAGGTGTCGCGCTGCCAGCCGGTCAGCGGACGGCAACGCCAGTGGAACACTGCCGACAAGGAACGGCTGCTCGGTGTGTAGCTGCCGATGATGGTGAAGTTGCCGCCCGGGCCGCCGGTTTTCGGATAGGGGATTTCCAGGCGCAGCCAGTGGCAGCCGTTATCCATGAACTCGGTCCAGTCGAAATTCACCCCGCGCTGGCCTTCTTTCTCGAAGAAGAAACCGTTGTCGGTGTCGCGGGTGACGAACTTGGCGGTGGCTTCGCCTTCGCTCATGGAGTGCGACATCTTGTGCAGGTAGGTGCCGTGCATCGGGTCCATGACGTTGTCGATGACGTAGCGATAATCGCCTTTCCACTCGGTGTAGCAGAGGAAGCTGCTCCATTCCGGGGAGGTCAGTTGCTCTGGCAGGACCAGCTCCGGCGGCGTGTCCACGTGCGGATCTGCCGCGTTGTACAGAAAGATCGCGCCAGCGGCTTCACGGGTGTGGAACATGCGTGTCGGGCGGCTGCCTTCAAGCTTGCAACCGGGGCTGCCGGGGACTTTGGTGACGGTGCCGTCACAGCGCACTTCGACGCCGTGATAAGGGCATTGCAGACGGTCACCCAGCACCGGCCCCTGGGACAGCGGCGCGCCGCGATGAGGGCAGTGATCTTCCAGGGCGTGGACGCTGCCGTCATTGTCGCGCCACAGGGCGATCTTGTAGCCCAGACGGCGAATCGACACCGGTTTTTCGCCCAATTGGTCGGAAGGCAGGACCGGGAACCAAAGGTTTTTCAACCCGTTGGCCAAGAGGTTTTCAGCGGGATCGACGGTTGTATTCATGTTCATTTCTTATTGTCCTCCGGCGGGTCATTCGCCCAGCCGAGCCATCAGGGTTTTATAGGCGTCTGCTGTCCACTCTCCGGTGGTCAGCGGGCAGGGCGGCCCGGCCAGATTCAGGTGCGCGAGCAGGTCGGGCAACTCGGTCACCCCGTTGCCAAAGGCGCGTTCGATGGAGTCGCCGAGCAACTCTTCGAACTGGGTGTTGGGACGTTTACGGGCCTGATGGGGCTCCAGGTAGGGTTCGGTATTGCTCATCTCATTGACCTCCATTACGTACCCGTTCGCGGATCATTTCGCGCACGGGAATAAAGTCATACGTCGGGAAAACTTCGGTGCTGAACACGCCCCAGGCCGAGCGTTCGAGCTCGACGTTGAGGGTCGGCAGCAGGCTCGGCGGCAACCGCAGGGTGACGATCTGGCCCAGGCCCATGGCCACGGTCCAGGACACCACCTCGACGCCTTGCGGGGGAAACCGTTCCCACCAGTCCTGCTGCTTCATGTGCCGCTGAATCTCTTCCAGGTTCTTTGATTGGTCGTGCTTGAGCAGCACGGTCACCAGCAAGGTCTCGCTCATGCCTGCGGTCCTGCTCACGCCACGTTCGGCATCGGCACGGCCCAGGCGTCATAGCCATAAACCCAGTCGGCGTTGCCGCCGTCCTTGAGCCATTGGTTACCACGCGAGCCGATCTGGATCTGGCTGGTGCGTTGCAACCGCGCCTGCTGATAAGCCTGCAGGGCATCGGCGATTTGCGCGGTGCTGGTCAGGTCTTGCAAATGGCGAGCGAGCACCACCGCATCTTCGATCGCCTGGCCGGCGCCTTGAGCCATGAACGGCATCATCGGATGGCAGGCATCGCCCAGCAACGTCATCGCACCCTTGGACCAGAACGGCAGCGGATCGCGTTCGTACAGCGCGGTCTTGAGCACTTCGTTACACGCATCCAGCAGAGCGCGAGCGTCCGGGTGGAAGTCCTGATAGTGGCTGCGCAACTCGTCGGCATCGCCGGCGCTGGTCCAGGACTCTTCATGCCAGCTGTCCTGAGCGGTGGTGGCGAAGATGAAAATGTCCCGGCCCTGGTTCAGCGGAAACGTCACGATCTGGCTTTGCGGGGTAGGGCCCCACCATTTAGTGAACGCCTGAATGTTCGGCACATGGGCCACGCTTTCAGCAGGTACGACGGCGCGGTAAGCGACCACTCCGGTAAAGCGTGGCTGCTCATCACCGAACAGCGCATTACGCACCACCGAATGGATGCCATCGGCGCCGATCAACAGATCGGTGACGTGGCGGCTGCCATCCTTGAAGCGCAACTCGATGCCGTCGGCGGTTTGCACGACGTGCTCGGCGCGTTTGCCAAACTTCACCTGTTCGGGTGGAAAGACGTCCGCCAGTGCGGCCAGTAGATCGGCGCGGTGAATGGTCAGTTGCGGTGCACCGTATTTCTGTTCGGCGGCATCGGACATTTCCAGGCGCGAAGTTTCCTCGCCGCTGTCCCACAGGCGGCTGATCCGGTGCGTCGGACGAGCGGCCGGAATGCGCACGGCAGCGCCCACCCCAAGACCATCCAGAGCACGTACGGCATTAGGTGTCAGGTTGATATCGGCGCCGACCCGCAAAAAGGCTTTCGACTGTTCGAATACGGTGACGTTATGGCCTGCGCGAAGCAGCGCAATGGCGGCGGTCAAGCCACCGATACCGGCCCCGGCAATCGCGATATTCAGTGCGGACATGAGTAACTCCTGCTCAGGGTTTCGGTTTGTCGGTGAGGAACTTGCCTTGCGGCGCTTCGACATGCTGCTGGCGTCGGGTATTGCCATCGATGCCGCCGGCAATCGCCCATTCAGCGAACATCGTCGGGCCCGGCTCGAAGTCCCGCGGCTGCCATGCGCCGGTCAGTTGGTCTTCGTCGGCGTAGTACTCGACCAGCGCGCCGGCCGGGTTTTTGAAGTACCAGAAGAACGCCGACGACACCGGGTGCCGACCCGGACCGATTTCCGTTGCCCAGCCGCGGCGGGAAATGTGCATGCCGCCACCGAACACTTCGTGCACATCGCGCACGGTAAAGGCGACGTGGTTGAGGCCGGCACGAGGGGCGGGCAGTTGCAACATGAACAGGTCGTGGTGGCCGCCTTCTTCGGCGGTGCGCAGGAACGCCCCGCGATCCGGATAGCGGTCAGAGGCCTGGAAGCCGAAACGCTCGTGGTAGAAGGCTTCGCAGGCGTTGACGTCCTTGACGAAAAACACCACATGGCCGACTTCGATCGGCGTGGCGCGGTCGTAGATCGGCGCAGCCTTGTTGATCCGGCCTTTGGTCTGCCAGGTGTTATGGCCGCTGCACTCGATCTCCAGTTCACGCTTGCGGGTCACTTGCAGGCGGATCGCCAGGCCGTTGGGGTCGGTGCAACCGATGCGCCCATCCGCTTCGATGAAGCCCGGATCGTTGGCGATTCGTTCGCTATAAAGCTTCAAGTCAGCGTCGCTTTCGACGCCCCAGACCACTTCGCGCACGGTCGAACCGGCTTCGATGGCGGGCGGCAAACCGGCCTTTTTGATGTCGGCGAGCACCACGCGGCAACCGTTGAGGGTTTCGAAGACCACTTCGTCAGGTTGTTCGCTGACTTTCGTCAGGCCCCAGTCGCTGAAAAAACGCACGCTGGTGTCGAGGTCCTCGACGCCGTAGGTGACTTCATCAATGCCTAAAACGCTCATAACCCAACCTCTCGTTGCACACCGGCCCAGGCCAGTGGCTGTTCATTCATGCCCCAATAAAGGCTTTTCTGTTCCATGTACTGCAGGATGCCGAGGCGACCTTTTTCACGGCCCAGACCGCTGTCGCGCCAGCCGCCGAACGGTGTGGAAATCGAGAACTGTTTGTAGGTGTTGATCCACACCGTCCCGGCCTGAATTTTTCGGCCCAGCGCCCAGGCGCGTTTGTAGTCGCGCGTCCAGATGCCGGCGGCGAGCGCGTACAGGCTGTCGTTGGCCTGCTCGAGCAATTGCGCTTCGTCATCGAAGGGCATCGCCACCAAAACGGGGCCGAAGATCTCTTCCTGACAAACCTGTTGGCTGTTGTTCAGGCCTTCGAGGATGGTCGGCGGGTAGTAATAACCCTGGTCGTACACGCCACCACTCGGACGTTTGCCACCGAGCAGCAGGCGTCCACCTTCGGCCAGCCCTAGAGCAACATAACGCTCCACCGAGTCGCGGTGGCCGGCGCTGATCAACGGCCCCATTTGGGTACGTTCATCGGCCGGATCACCGACGCGCAGTTCGGCCGCAGCGGCCACCAGACGCGCCATGAACGGCTCATACAAGGCGCGGGCGACGAACAACCGCGACCCGGCAATGCAGGCTTCGCCCGAAGAACTGAAGATGCCGTACAACACACCGGCCACCGCGTGGTCGAGATCGGCATCGTCGAGGACGATGGTCGGCGATTTGCCGCCCAGTTCCAGCGACACCGGCATCATCTTGTCAGCGGCGATGTGGGCAATGTGTTTGCCGGTTTTGGTGCCGCCGGTGAACGACACGCGCTTTACCAGCGGGTGACGGGTCAACGCATCACCGAGCAGCGAACCCTTGCCCGGTAGCACACTGAGCAATCCTTTCGGCAACCCGGCGTCTTCGCAGATGCGCGCCAGTTGCAAAGCCATCAACGGGGTGATTTCCGCCGGTTTGATCACCACCGCGTTGCCCGCCGCCAGCGCCGGAGCGACCTTCTGCGCTTCGCTGGCAATCGGCGAGTTCCACGGGGTGATCGCGGCGATCACGCCCATCGGTTCGTACACACTCATGCTGACGAAATCACCACGGGATGGCGTGATGGTTTCTTCGAGGGTTTCGCAGGCCGAGGCGAAAAACTGAAACGTACCGGCGGCGCTGGCCACCAGGGCACGGGTTTCGTTGATCGGTTTGCCATTGTCCTGGCGCTGCAATTGCGCCAGTTCTTCGCTGCGCTCACGGATCAGCTCGGCGATGCGGTACAGCACGCTGGCCCGTTCGTGAGGTTTGCGCTGCGCCCAGCCGCTGTGCAAAAACGCCTGATGGGCGCCTTGCACGGCGTCTTCGACGTCCTCGACACTGGCGGCATTCAGCCAGGCGACGGCTTCGCCCGTGGCGGGATAGCACGTGGCATAACGCTCGCCGCGACCCAGGCGCCAGTCGCCGGCAATGCAGATCGGTAAAGTCTGTTCGAGAGTCATCGACGGTCCCCTAAATCGAAATCGCGTGGGCGTGGTTGCCCAAGGCGCGGACAACGCTGTAAACGGTCAGCGCCGAGGTCTTCGGGTTGGCCAGCAGCGGTTTGCCACGCAAGCTCAGTTCGAAACCGCCAAAAGCGCCGCGTGCTTCGAAGTGATGGACGTTCTCCTCGCTCAGCGGATCGGCGATCAGTGTCACGTGGGTACGGTCCAGGCCGAGCCCGGCCAGCGACAAGGTCGCCGCAACGTTGGCGTTTTTTGGATAGAGCCGTGCCGCTTCCCGGGCGCTGCCCTGAAAAATCACCGTGGCTTCGGTAATGCTGTCCAGGTCACAGGCCTGTTCAGCGGGGGTGTTTTTCCAGGCTTTAGCCGGTTTGCGGCCGGTGTAATTGACCGAATCCAGCCCGCCGACTTTGGCCGCCGACAAGGCGTCGATGCCGCCGATGGCGCCGGGCAGCAACTCGATGCGGGTCTGGCCGCGTTCGGCTGCCGCTTCCAGGCGTTCAACCAGGCCGACTTCGGACAGCGCGCCGACCGAGACGATCAGGCAGGCGATGCCACGTTCCAGCGCCGGCAACACATGTTCTTCGATGGCGCGGTGGCCGGCGCACTCGACCAACAGGTCCGGGCGTGCATCGGCCGGCAAGGCGGTCAGCACCTGCGGCGGTTGCTTGAAACTGGCCAGCCGCTGGCGGACCAGTTCTTCAGACCCGGCCGAAGCGATGACGTAGTCAACGCAAAGCTGCGGGTCCTTCTCCAACAGTTCGAGCACGCCGACGCCAATGGCGCCGCAGCCGATCATGGTGATATGCAACATGACGAAGTCCTCAGGCCGTGGCTTTTTGCGCTTTGGTTTCGCTGTTGGGCGGACCGGCGAACTGGGTGGCGAAGCTGCCGACGGCGAGCATGTCGACTTCCAGCAGGAACGGGCCGGGTTGAGCCAGTGCGCCGTCGACCACGCGGCCGAAATCCTTCAGGTCGGTGACCAGGCCGTGGCGCAGGCTCAGGGATTCCGCCAGCTTGGAATAATCCGGCGTGTGCAGGTCGACGTAGCAGTGACGGCTGCCGTAGACCGCGTCCTGAATATTGCGGATCACACCGTAGCGCTGGTCGTTCATCAGCAGAATCACCACGTTGGCTTTCTCTTGCACCAGCGTCGCCAATTCGCCGAGGTTGAGGATGAAACCGCCGTCACCGGCGAGGGCAAAGACCTTACGCTCAGGGTCGGTTTCCGCTGCGGCCACGGCCGCGCCAATGCCCATCGACAAACCCTGGCCAATGCCGCCGCCGAGGGCATGCACGCCGGCACGCGGGTGGAACAGGGTCAGCAGGCGGTTGCCCCAGATGCTGTTGGACAGCGTGACGTCGCGCACCCAGGAGAAATTGCGCCCGGTGATGGCTTGCAGCTGTTCGACCATGGCCGAGTACGGGCCGAGGTCGGCGATCAATTGGCTGCGGGATTTTTCGCGGACGTCCTTGAGTTCGGCGAGGAATGTCGGGTCGATCTGCAGGCGACCTTCGAGACGATCCGCCAGGCCTTCAAGGGCCAGCGCCGAGTCGCCACAGATGAATAGCTCGCTGTTATAGCTGCGACCTTCGATGGCCGGGTTGGCGTCGATTCGCAAGGTGTTGCGTGGCAATTTCAACGCGTACTTGAAGGTTTCGTTGCTGCGCAGACGGGAGCCGGCGATCAGCAAGGCATCGCAGCTTTGCAGGAATTGCTCGACCAATTTGTTTTGCGAGAACGCCCCGAGGCAACGTTCGTCATCTTCGTTGACCACACCGCGACCCTGAGTCGAGGTAATCACACCGACGCCCATGTCCAGCAGGCGTTTGACTTGCGGCCCGCAATGCCGCGCCCCACCGCCGAGCCACAGCAGTGGGCGGGTGGCTGTGGCCAGACGCTCGGCCACCAGGTCCAGCGCTTCGGGCGCGGGGACGGCCACTGGAACTGGCAGCGGTGAAAGGTCGGTCGGCATCGTGATAAACGTCGACTGGATGTCGATCGGGATTTCCACGCTGACCGGCCCGGTAGGAGCGGTCAGGGCGGTTTGCACGGCCAGTTTCATCGTGCTGATGGCGGTTTCGACGCTGCGTACACGGAATGCAGCCTTCGATACAGCCTTGAGCATGGTCAGTTGGTCGCGGGCTTCGTGGATGTAGGCGAATTCCTGGTCCAGGTACGGCGTTTCAATCTGCCCGGTGATGTGCAGCAGCGGTGTGCCGGCGGTCAACGCTTCGACCATGGCGCCAGCGGCGTTGCCGGCTGCGGTGCCGGTGGACGTCAGGCAGACACCGAGGCCGCCGGTGGTGCGGGCATAAGCGTCAGCCATGTTGGTGGCGCCGGCTTCACCGCGAGCCATGACGAAACGGATATTTCCGCGAACGGCGAAGGCATCGAGGATCGGCATGTTGTGGATCGAGATCACGCCGAACGCGGCCTTGACGTCGCACTGTTCGAGAAACGCGGTGATGGCAGCGCCAACGGTGACAGTATTTTCATTACGCATGGCGGGACAGGCCTCCAGAAACATCGATATGGCTGCCTGTGGTGTAAGCCGACAGAGGCGAGGCCAGAAACAGGATCGCGCGGGCTGCTTCAATCGGCAGGCCCAGACGCCCTAAGGGAATGTGTTTTTGTTGCGCGAGCCGGGCGGTCCATTGGGTCCAGTCCAGATCCCGCTCTTCGCGGGCCTCGAAACGTCGGCGCCATTGCCCGGACTCAACCAGGCCAATGAGGATGCCGTTGACCCGAATGCCTTGACCGGCAAATTCGGTGGCCATCGAGCGCACCAGGTTCATGACCCCGGCGCGAGCGGCCGAAGTGGCGACCATGTGCGGTTCCGGCTGGCTGGCCAGCAGCGAGTTGACGCAGACGATGGCCGCGTTCCGCTGGCGTTGCAGCTGTGTCATGAAGGCGTGGACCGGGTTGATCACCGAGAAGAACTTCAGGTTCAACTCTTCGGTCCAGGCGCTGTCGGTGGTGTCGGCGAAGGTCGACACCCGACCTTGCCCGGCGTTGTTGATCAGCACGCTGGCCGGGCCCAATGCGGCCAGGCTAGCCGCGGCAAACGCCTTGACCGAGTCCGCATCGAGCACGTTGCAAACATGGGCGAGCAGCCGTGCTTCGGGGAAGCGTTGACGCAACTCGGCTTCGGCGCTGCGCAGCCGGTTTTCGTCCCGACCGCAAAAGGCCACGGCCGCGCCAGCTTCGAGCAACAACTCGACGCAGGCCAGGCCAATGCCCGAAGAGCCACCGGTGACAATCGCGGTGCTGTCTTGCAGTTGATAAAGGTTCATCTCAATCCCTCATCAATGCAGTGACGCGGTGCTGACCGTCATGGGCAGCAGCGCTGTTGTAGTTGAGCAGTCGCGACAGTTCGTCGGCGCTACGGCGCACTTGCAGCAGCAACTCGTTGAAGTTGACGTGAGCGATCTGTGCGGTCGGGATCGTGACGCCCAGCGCCGCGACGATCCTGCTTGTCTCATCGCGCACCGGGGCGGCGACGGTCGAGATCGTTGACTCGAAGAAGCCTTCGCTGCTGACGAACCCGCGCTGTCGGTCCGCCTGAACCAGGTCGAACAGTTCCATCACGGTTTTCGGCGTGCACGGCGAGAACTGCTCCAGGTGTTCTTCCGGGTACAGCTCACGCAACTCGGCCAGCGACAGGTCTTCGAGCAGAATGCGCCCGAGGACAGTGGCGTGGGCGGGCAGGCGAGTGCCGACGTTGACCGCGCTGGAGAACACCGACGGCGGCGAGACCTTGGCCACGTAAACGATCGAACGACCATCGCGCACCACCAGGTTGCTCGGGTAGTTGAGGCGGTCGCACAAACGAGCCAGCAGCGGCTGACCCAGTTCGGTCAGCTCCAGCGAAGCCAGGTATTCAAAGCCCAGGCGCAGCACCGACATGCCCAGGCGGTATTCATTGCCGCTGCGGGTGACGAAGCCCATGGTTTCCAGGGTCGTCAGCAGACGGAATATGGTCGAGCGTGGCAGTGCCAGACGCCGGGCCAGTTCCGGCGCGGTCAGCGTGCGATTGCGCCGGCTGAATTCGCAGAGCAGCAGCAGGCCGCGCTCCAGGCCCGGCACGATGTATTTGTCCTGAGCGTCCTTCAGCAGATCTGAATCGTTCATAGAGATGCACCTGTCAGGGATTCTTTAATGGCAAAGGCCAGACGGCCCGCCACGACATAAGGTTGTTCAATAGGGCTGGCATGCCCGGCATCGGCAATCAGGTTGAACGTGGCGCCCAACGCCTTGGCCAGGGTCAGGCAGCTTTCGGGCGCCGTGATGCCGTCGGCTTCGCCGCAATGCACTTCGCAAGGCATCGACAGCGGTGGGTGCCGCAGCAGGTCATCGCTGCACAGAAGTTCAATGGCCTGGCGATAGCCATCGGGATTGAGTCGCGCCATGTTCCATCGCACCCAGGCCAGTGCTTTCGGGCTGGCGGCGGGTGAAAGCATGTAGGGACTGCGTTGCTCGGCCATCTGCTGAATGCTCAGTTGTTCCAGGGCACGCAGGCGTTTGTTGCGCACTTCCTGACGCTGCAACGCGCGTGATGGATGGCCATAGCCTTGGGCCGGGCTGATCAAGACCAGCCGGCTGATCCGTTGCTGCTGCACGCCGCTGGCAAACGCTGTGGCGGTAATCGCGCCCAGGGAATGACCCACCAGCACACAGCGCTGGATGCCCAGTGCGTCGAGCAGTTGCAGCAGTCGTTCGGCGTAGTCCGAAGCGTCGGGGGCCAGCGATCTCAGCGGCGTGGAATCACCGTAGCCGGGCGCGTCCCAGGCAATCACCCGGGCGCTCTGGCCAAGCTCCTGCGCCACCTCTAACCACGACGCCGAGCCCGAGCCGATCCCGTGCAACAACACAATGGCCGGCCCGGCCCCGCATTCGCGAAAGGCCTGGCGACCGCCGGCGATCTCCAGCGTGCGCACCGGAAAGTTCAGGGCCAGTTGTGCCTGGAGGTCAGCCGTGAGCGGCGGGACGAGATTATCGATGGCGTACGACATGGTCTTATCCGCGCTTGATCGAGGCCAGAGGGTGTTCTGGCGGGTAGGTCGGGGTCAGCGGTTTTTTCGCGCCGAGCATCACGCACATCAGCGCGTCTTCATCGCCGATGTTGATCTCTTCGCGGTACACGCCGGGCGGCACGGAAATCACGTCGCGGTCGGTGAGGATGGTTTCGAAACGCTCGCCGTCCTTCTCGATCACCACTTTGAGTTTGCCGCGCAGCACAAAGAACACTTCTTCAACGTCGGTGTGCAGGTGCGGCGGACCTTCGTGACCGGCCGGAATCACCATGGTGGAGAACGTGAAGTTCTCCGACGGGATGGTGTTCATGTCGGTGCTCACGCCGGTGCCGCCGGTGCCGATGTAGCGCATTTGCGCACGACGGAACTTCGGGTCGTAGTCGGCCTGGAACTTCAGCGCGTTCCAGTCGTACTTGCGCGTGTCGTAGCGAGCGATGCGGGTTTTCATCCAGCTTTCGAGATCGCTGCCGGCCGGCTGTTCCCAGCTTTTCGGGGTGTCTTGCTGTGATGACGAGTGTGCGGATAGATCGGTCATGGCTGTCTCCTGATCAAGGCATGACGAACCCGCCGTTGACCGGCAAGGTTTGTCCAGTGATGAAGCGGGCGAGGTCGGACAGCGCGAACAGCACGGCGCCGCTGACGTCTTCGGGAAGTTGCGGGCGTTGAATGGCCCGGTGGTCGTTGTACAAACGGTGACGTGCTTCGGGCACGTAGGCGGTCGCTTCGACCAGCACCAGGCCGGGCGCGATGGCGTTGACCGTGATGTTGTCGGTGCCCAGTTCGCGGGCCAGGCTGCGGGTCATCGCGATGATTGCGCCCTTGCTGGCGACATAGGCCAGCAGGTTGGGCGCACCCCACAGCGGCGTGTCCGACGCCAGGTTGACGATGGCGCCACGACCGCTGGCGCGCAGGGCCGGCAGACACGCTTTGGTCATCAGCCAGGTGCCGCGCACGTTGACTTGCATGACCTGATTCCAGGTATCGAGGCTTAGCTCTTCGCAGGTTTTGCCACCGGAATTGGTGATTGAAGCGTTGTTCACCAGACCGTCGAGGCCGCCGAGCAAGCGGGTGGCTTCAGCCACGCAGGCATCGATCGAATCGGGTTGCGCCAGATCAACCGTCACGCCATGCACCGTCAGGCCTTCGGCGACGAGTTCAGTGGCCGATTGCTGGACGCGCTCGGCAAGAATGTCGGCGATCACCACGTGGGCACCGGCGCGGCCGATGGCCTGGGCAAAGGCATAACCCAATCCGCGGGCGCCCCCGGTGACCAGGATCCGGCGGCCTTCGAGCAAACGATTGAGGGCCGTCATCATTGCGTACTCAGCATGGCTTTGGGCATGTAATGCAGAACGCGTTTTTCGGCCCAGACCACCGCGCCGTAAGAGAGCACTCCGATCAGCGTGAGCATCACAATCGCGACGAATACGCCCGCGGTGTTGCCCTGACCTTCAGCATCGACCAGCAGGAAGCCCAGGCCCTGGTTGCCGCCGACCAGCTCACCGACGGTGACGCCGATCACCGCCAGGGTCGAGGCAATGCGCAAGCCCGAGAACAGCGCGGCCATGGCCGATGGGAACTCCACCAGGCGGAAGATCTGCCAGCGGCTGGCGTTCATGGTCCGGACGAGGTTGATCATGTCCGGGTCAACGGTGCGGATGGCCGACAGCACGTTGATCATCACCGGGAAGAACACAATCAGGATGGCGATCAGGATCTTCGGGTAAATCGTGTAGCCCAGCCACATCACGAACAGCGGGGCGAAGGCGACTTTCGGGGCGATTTGCAGGGCCAGAATGTAAGGCGACAGCATGGCTTCGGCAGCGGGCGAGAGCCCGAGCGAAACACCGATCGCCACACCGAGCAGAGCGCCCAGGCCGAAGCCGACGATGATCTCGAATGCGGTGATCAAGGTATGTTGCAGCAGGCCGCCGGTTTGCCACATCACCACACTTTCCTGGGCCACGCGGCTCAGGTGCGGCATGACGAATTCGGGCATGCCGAGCAGTCCCGGGCCCCATTGCCAGAGCACCAGGAACAGGATCAGCAGGGCAACGCTGCCGAGCATGGAGTTATTGAGGTTTTTCATCGTGTCGTTACCTTGTTGTCACTCGCCGTTATTGCGCAGCTGTTTGGGTGTCGATGAACTGGTTGGTGTACAGGTCGTCGAGCTTCGGTTCCTGGGTGACGATGCCTTCGCTGACATAGAACGTGCGCACCGCTTCCAGCCGCGCCGGATCGATGCGACCCAGTACGGTTTGGTTGGCGTAGACGTGTTCGACGTAAAGCTTGAAGACCTTCTCCAGCGAATCTTCCTTGCCGGCGTAGGCGGGCACGGTTTTGGCGAAGGTGACCGCAGCGGCGCGCGGGTCCTGGATGATGTCGCGCATGCCTTGCAGGGTGGCCTGGACCACGCCGCGAACAATCTCCGGGTGCGTCTTGATGGCGTCGTCCGACGCGAGAATCGCCTGGGCCATGCTTTCGAAAATTTGCGATTGCGGGATCAGTTTGATCTTCACACCGGCTTCTTCGGCGTTGACCACCCAGTCCGGTACGCCCGCCATCGCCTGGGCTTTGTCAGCCGAGAACAACTGCCAGACGCCCGACGGGCCGGCAGCCTGGATGTTCACGTCGGTTTTGCTCAGGCCTGCTTTGCGAAGGGAGGCGAGCAAGGCGTAGTAGGTGGTGTCCGAGTAGGACATGACCGTCATGGTCTTGCCCTTGAGGTCGGTGATCGAATTGATATTTTCGGCGGCATTGGTGGCAATCATGGTCACACCGCCGGCGCCCAACACAGCGACGGATCGCACCGGAATACCGTTGGCCCGCACCACAATCGGGGTATCACCCAGGGCACCGCCGAGCATGGCGTTACCGGCACCGATCTGCTTCGCCACGTCCACACCGCCCTTGGCCGCGATGAAGGTCATGTTCAGGTTCTGGGCGGCGTAGTAACCCTTTTGCTGGGCGATGATCCACGGGGCGAACGCCGGCGAGTTCGGCGGCGCCGGCAACAAGTAGGTTACGTCGGTGGGCTGCGCCTGCGCGGCGAAGGCCATGCCCAGGCCGAGCGCAATGCCGGTGGCCTGGCTGAAGCGTTGAAACAGAGACTTGAACATGCGTACTCCTGAATCGGTTGATGGCCGCAAGGGCGTTGATCAATGCAGTTCGGTGTCTTCGCCGACTTTCAGCAATTCCATCAGGCGACCGGCCAACGGACCGATTTCCGGCAGCTTGCGGCGCTCCAGCGGGTTGTCGCGAAACGGCAAGTCGACGGTGATTTCTTCGATGATGGTGCCGGGGCGGGCGCTCATGACCAGCAGCCGGTCGGACATGGCGATGGCTTCGATCAGGTCATGGGTAATGAACAGGGCGGTTTTCTTTTCATCGAACAGCATCCGCGCCATGTCCTGCTGCAGGATCATCTTGGTCTGCGCATCCAGGGCCGAGAACGGCTCGTCGAGGAACAGCACCTGCGGGTCGATGGCCAAGGTACGAGCCAGGGCTGCACGCTGACGCATGCCACCCGACAGCTGGAACGGGTAGTGGTCGGCAAAGCCTTGCAGGTGGCAACGATCGAGCAGATCTTTGGCCACGGCCTGACGCTTGGCGGCCGGTACACCTTGAATTTCCAGGCCCAGTTCGACATTGCGACGAATGCTGCGCCATGGCATCAGCAGGTCTTTTTGCAACATGAAAGCGACTTGGCGAACCGGACCTGTCACCGCTTCACCGCCGACGAACACTTCACCTTCGGAAGGTCGATAGAGGCCGGAGCCCATGTTCAGGATGGTGCTTTTGCCGCAACCGGAAGGGCCGATGATCGACACCACTTCACCGCGGCGAATCTTGAAATTGACTTCGCGAATGGCAAACGGCGCTTCGGATTTTCCTTTGGCCGGGAAACATTTACCGACATTGCGAAATTCAATTTCGATGGGCTCCAGATCTTCCTTGGGAGCGGGTTTATTCCATTGAGGGGCGATGGCGTACATCTCGTTCACAGCCATTGGGAAGGGTCTCTGGTCTGTTTTATAGGTGATACGGTGGTTAGTGCATGAACAATGCCACCCCGGTGCCAGGTTGATTTTCTGTTTTAAAAACTTTGTTTATTAATGAGTTGCGAGTTTTATAAGGTTTTTGGCGTGTTTCACATACGAAACAAGGTTTCTTGTATGGCACGAAATTGCACATCGATTGTGCGAGGCTCGGCGGATTGCGAGAAGGAGGTGCTTTGTCAGGTAACGCCGAACGCGGGGAAGTGACGGATTTGTTTCAAATATGAAACGAGATACGTAATGTGCGCCGTGCACTTATATAAGCAGGAGTGATTAGCGGAGAGGGGTAAGGCTCGCGAGATTTACGGCGTGGATAAATCCCCGAAAAGTTGGCATGCCGCGGGGAGCGCCCATCTGCCTTCGGGATTCTCGAGCTAATTCACGGACGGTGCGGCGATGGGGCTATAAACTGGCCGTGCAGAAGGCGGCGCTTTATTGAATGCCCGGCGGGCGTGGCTGACCGGCACGTTGAGGATGTCGGGCCGGCCGCCCCATTACCACCTCAAGCAAGAGATCCTCATGACAAACCACGACCTTACCTTCCTCCCAGACCCCGCCCCGGAATCCATCTCCTCCGACGTCACCGATTTCGGCGGTCTGCTGGTCTCCAATCAGATCCCCTCCCGCCCGACGGCAGTGCATCGTCGAGCACAGCGAGTGCACCCTGCAGGCACTCAAGATAGAGCTGGGGCGCGCCGGCAGTTCCATGGACCGGGTCCTGCATTTGACCATCTACCTCACCGACATGGCCGACCGTGCCGCCTTCAACGAAGGTCTACCAGCGCTTCTTAATCAAAACCTGGCCGTTGGCGTGGCCGCCTTGGCGGTCGAAGGCAAGGCGTGGAAGTCACCGCGATGGCGACCAAGGGCTGAGTCCGCAGACTTATCCGGCGGACCTGCTTCGCGAGCGGCCGCCACCGGGCAGCACGGTAGTGCAGATCGTCGGCCACATCGGCCCCGAAGACTTGCTCAAGACTATCCCTCGCCCCACATTGAATGGGCCGCGAAGCGTCGATGCAGGTATAGCAGTCGACGCAAATCCCCCCAAAACGCCCAGTAAACCGCATCGTTAACCAATGACTGCTATTGGTCCAGGCTGTGTGAAAACGTTTTGAAGTAGGTTTGACAGTCAGGACTGCAAAGAAAATCGCGTTCCTACTCAAATTTACGGCCTGCTGATTAACCAAACGCTGGCAGATTTTACGTAGCAACGCAGACTTCAAAATGGCGCATGCGTTTTCACACAGCCTGGGCCGTTTTCTGCCAGTCGCGACTGACCGAAATCGACCCATAACTGTCTTTTTCGAACGGCAACTAGCGGCCTTGATGAACTGCCTCTGAGACAGCGTAGGGGACGCCATATGATGACTTGTCGTTGACGATGCATGATAGTCATGTCTGGTCCGTAGCTTTCTTGCCACTTGCGATAATGCACATGACACAGCTTGTGAGTACTTCTGTCAGGTGCTGTTCGGTTATCTCCACATCGTTCCACTGTGACTGGCCGTACAGCATTCCAATGGCTGTATTGGTGATCAGGCCGATCTCACCATCGAGCTTGCCTTTCTCCTCGTACTCATCGGCGATAATTGCGCTCAACAGAGACCTGTAGGCATTTATCAGTTGATTAGCCTGGTACTTGTGTTCTTCGTTGAGATTCACAAACTCGCGGGTTACCAGGACCATTCGGTGCTTTTCATTCAGATTAAAGGTGACGAAGGCGTGGACAAAGCGGCGTACACGTTCAGAGGCGGTCCTGGCGCCTTTCATCCGGCGCTTGGTATCGACCAACAAGTCCGACAAGGCTGACTCAATGAGTTCGAACAGCAAGCCTTGTTTGTTTTCGATGTGATGGTACAAGGACCCTGCATGCAGTCCCACGTGGCCTGCCAGATCGCGCAAGCCGATTGCCTGGAAGCCGCGTGTTGCGAAAAGCTCGATCGCGGCGTCAAGAAGACGGTCGCGAGCGCTGAGTGTTGGATTGGCTGATGCGATGGCTGCAAGCATGGTGGATCCATCAATGAGGAAAAATGAGCGAGCGATCATTCGGCGTTGATCAGTCAGATGAGCAGTGGCGGCCCTGGCAGGCCGCCCTGTGGTGATGGTGGATCAGGCCGGGCTGGTTTCTTGCGGAAGAATCAGTTGTGCGGGAATCCGTTGACGCGAGCCGCGAGCCACCAGGTAGTAAATCAGGGCAGGTACTGTCAGCCCGATTAGCCATGAAATATCGGTCCCGCCCAGGGTTTCTACCAAAGGACCGGTGTAGAAACTGGTGGCAATGAACGGCATCTGTATCAGCACGCCGAGGACATAGACCGCAATGCCCGGCACATTCCAGCGTCCATAGCGGCCATCCGGATCGGAGAGCGCGGGTATGTCATAGCGCTCCTTGGTCACCAGGTAGAAGTCCACCAGGTTGATGGCGCTCCAAGGGGTGAAAAAGGCGAGCAGGAACAGGATGAAGGCAGAAAAATCGTGAAGGAAAGAGTGCCTTCCCATAAGTGCCAGTGCCGTCGCGAGCCCGACCATGACCAGGATGTAGATCATGCGCAAGGTTTTGGAAATTTCCTGGTTCCCGCGAAAGCCGCTGACGATCGTCGCCAACGACATGAAGCTGCCGTAAGCGTTGAGAGTGGTGATCGTCACCTTACCGAACACAATGCTGAAAAACAGCAGGGAAGCCACGATGCCGCTGGCACCCATGCCGACGATGTAGGAAACCTCGTGGCCAGCAAACTGATCACCTGCCAGGGCCGCGACGAAGACACCGAAGACCATGGAGATTTGTGTGCCGATAACCGAGCCCAGGCCCACGGCGAGAAAGGTCTTCCAGGTAGAGGTTTTTCGCGGCAGGTAGCGCGAATAGTCCGCTACGTAAGGGCCGAATGCGATCTGCCAAGACGCCGACAATGAGATCGCCAGCAGAAAACTACTCAGCGAAAAGTGTCGGTTTCCGAGCAGCTCGCTGATGTCATGGGCTGACAGTAATCGGTAGAACAGATAGAAGAATGACACCATGCCAATCAAACTCGACAACCGTCCGATCCAATGGATGGTCCGATAGCCCAGCACCGTTAGCACGACGATCATCGCCGCGAAGATGAGAATGCCGGTAGCGTCACTGACGTTGACTAGTTGGCTGATGGCTTGGCCGGCGAGTACCGAGCCGCTGGCCGAAAACCCCACATACATCATGCAGACCAGGACGATGGGGATGACGGCGCCGTAGACCCCGAATTGCACACGACTGGAGATCATTTGTGGCAGGCCCAGCTGCGGGCCTTGGGCCGCGTGCAGCGCCATGATTGCGCCGCCCAGCAGTTGCCCGATCAGCAGACCGATCAGCGACCAGAACACATCACCGCCCAACACCACGGCCAGCGCCCCGGTGACGATCGCGGTGACTTGCAGGTTGGCACCGAACCAGAGCGTGAACTGGCTGAGCAGTCGGCCATGGCGCTCCGATTCGGGGATGTAATCGATGGATCGCCGTTCTATATACGTCTTGCGCTGCGCACTTTCTTTGGAGGCGGACATGGCGGTTCCTCTCGGGTGTCGTTGGATACGACAACCTTCTCGGGATTGAGACACTAAGGAGGAGGCCTGTTGGACAGGCCCCGGTTTTTCGCTCGGTTAGCGCTGGGCAATGCTGGTGCTGCAACAGGTAATCAAGTTGGGTGAGTTAGCGGTCAATCGGGTACTGGATAACCACAAGCCTGGGTAGTCGCCGGGCAGTGAGGGGGCTTGCTCCCTCACGCAATCTAACAGTTGCCACTGTAGGAGCTGCCGAAGGCTGCGATCTTTTGACTTTGCTTCTAAAAAACAAGATCAAAAGATCGCAGCCTTCGGCAGCTCCTACCGGGGACTTGTGGTTCAGGGAAGGATTTCGAATGAGGTACTGGCGAGGCGTTCGCCGTTGACCATGATGTGCACCGCATGCGCCCCCGCGTAATGCCGGCGCGTGGTCAGTTCCTTGATCTGCTGCCCTCGACTGATGAATTCACTGGCATGGCCGGGCAGGGTCAACGCCTTAAGCTTGAACACCTTCGCCGACGTCCCGCCATTGGCCTTCACATAATCAATCGCGTAATCAATCACCAGCCGCTGACTCGTCGCCACCGTGGATTTCACCGTAAACGACAAGGTGATTTTCTCCCCCAACCGAATCACCGCCGGCTCAACCTTCACCCCGACAATCTCAACCTCAGCCTTGCCACTCGCCCCAATAATCGCCAACGCCCGCTGATTGCCCTGTTTGATCAAACTGCGCAGTGCATGCTTGGCAATCCACGCGGTGTGCTTGTTCTCCAGCGACCAGCCCTCGATCAAGTCAAGCACCCACTCCGGGTGGTCCTTGGTGATGTCGTTGAGGTGATTGGCCACGGACTTGCGCACGTAGAGGCTTTCATCAGCCTTGAGGTTGTCGAGGATCGCCGCTGCCAACGACGGGTCAGCCTGAATCGGCTCCAGGCGAAACGACCACGGCAAACGCGGGCGGCTGCCTTCGCTGGCCAGCCTGCGCACGTGTTCGTTTTCATCCCGTGACCACACCTGCATCAACGCCAACGAGCGCTCAAGGTCGCTACGCAGGAAATGCCGGATCGCGAATTCGGAAGAACCGAACGAGGTGAAAAACTTCAGCGCTTCCATCGACTGCTCAAAGTCGTGCGTGCCATACATCGCCACGTAATGCGGCAACGAAATGCTGACAAAACCGCTATTCAGGCGCAGGGCGAGGGCGCGCAGCACGTCGAGGGATTCTTCATACCCCAATGGCAACACCGCATGCAGACACTCACTGACCCGCGCCATGCGTTGCATGATCGACAGGTCAGCGAGGCCTTCATTGGCCATTTTCAGGAAGGCTTTGGCGTTGAACGCCGGGTAAACCGCTGTCATTTCGGTTGCAATGTGCTTGAGGCGCTCGGCGTTGAAGATTTCCTTCAACGCCGGGGCGGAGGTTTCAGCGGCGGTCATGGGTGAGTCCGTGGGGAAGGGCGGCTCAGGTTAGCGGGGTCGCGATGAACGCCTCAAGCTTTTCCGCCTGGGCGGTGAATTCAGCGATGTGCGGGAAGCGCGAGGCATCGACCTGATCCGGCACCACGAGGTTGGTGAAACTCCAGGCAACTGCAACGGTAATCCCGTCCTGGGCAATCGACGCGCCGCCCACCAGCGGCCGCTTCACCAACTCCCGCTCCAGTGCCGAATACGCCGCTGCCAGTTGACCTTCAACCCGCTCAACCCACGGCTGGTACTGAATGTCTTGCGGGCGCAGGTTGCGCTCGTAGTAAAGCTGCACCGACTTCTCGCACGCCGCCAACGCCAACCCGATCACCCGCAACGCCCGCGCTCGCTGCTGCAAATCGCTCGGCATCAGGCTTTTCGACGGGCCGGCGAGGGCTTCGAGGTAGTCGATGATCAGCGTCGAATCCATCAACACCTCACCGTCGTCCAGCACCAGCGTCGGCGCCTTGACCACCGGGTTGATCTGCTGGAACTGCTCGAAATGCCGGAACACCGACACCGAGTCGTGTTCCAGCTCAATGCCCAGGTGTCTGGCGGAAATCGCCACACGCCGCACGTAAGGTGAATCCAGCATGCCGATCAGTTTCATCAACGTTCCCCTGTAGGAGCAAAGCTTGCTCGCGATGCGGTCAACCTTAGCCAGAGGTGCCGCGACCTGTAAACCCTCTCGCGCTAATCCTCAAACCCCACCTGCTCATGAATCTCATCCACCTTCAATTCCAACCGATACGCCACGGCAATAAACAACGCCTGACACAAGCACAACGTCGCACTCAACGACCTGAACGCAAACGAACTCCCCTCATTCACCAACAACACCGTGCTCGCCCGTTTGGCCAGCGGCGAAAGGTTGCTGTCAGTGATGATCAAAGTCTTCGCCTGATGATGCTGGGCGATGCGCAGGCAGTGCTGGGTTTCCTTGCCGTAGGGCGTGAAGCTGATGGCAATCACCAGGTCATTGGCGCGCACGCTGCGCATCTGCTCGCGATAACTGCCGCCAAGCCCGGAAACCAAGTGAATGCGCTTGTTGGTGTGTTGCAGGTTGTAGACCAGGTAGTCAGCCACCGCGAACGAGCGGCGCACGCCGACCACGTAGATGTTGTCGGCATTCACCACCAGGTCCACAGCCTTGTCGAAGGCCACATCGTCGAGCTCCATGCCCAGGCGTTCGATGCCCGACAGCGTGGCGTCGATGCATTCGCGCGCCAGATCGCCGCCGCTGGCCTTCTGCGACTTGTTGGCGATCATGCTGCGAATGCGCTGCTGGTAGTTCTGCACCGGTGTGGTCTTGTGCGTGTACGCCTCGCGGAACAACGCCTGCATCTCGCTGAACCCGCTGAAACCAAAGCGCTGGGAGAAGCGCACGATGGCCGACGGGTGCACTTCGCACTCGCGGGCGATGTCGCTGATGCGGTCGACCATGATCCGGTCGCTCTGCTGGCTCATGTAGCTGGCGATGCGTTTGAGCTGGCGCGGCAGGCTTTCGTATTCATTGGTGATCAGCTGCAGCAAACGCTCGGCATTGATCGGTGGGCTGGGGAGGTCGCTCTCGGGCGTGCTCTCGGTGGTCGCCGGCTGATCGGTGCGGGACATAAAGGATCCTTCTGGCTTGTTCTTATAGGAATGACGAATCGGTCATCCCCTGACAATAGGTTGGCTGTGCGCAGTCTACAGGGTAGGCCGGAATAAAATCTTGAGCTTGCCGTCGGCGCGGGGCCTGCTGAAACGATGCACTGGGTCTGGAACGCTTGTTCAGAGTTTATTGGAAAAAATATTCCACGTAAAAAATTTATAGAATAATTATTGATTATTCGGCCCGGGACGATTTAGTCTGCATCCACCAAGAGTGTTCGGCACGGCCATCGTCCCGAACGCAGGCTGATAAAAATAACAGGAGCCAGCATGGGCCAGACTCGTTTTGCCAGTGGGCGTCAATTGGATCTGATTTGCCTGGGGCGCCTTGGCGTCGACCTCTATGCGCAGCAAGTCGGCGCGCGGTTGGAAGATGTTTCAAGCTTCGCCAAATACCTCGGTGGATCGTCCGCCAATATCGCGTTCGGCACTGCACGCCTGGGCCTCAAGTCGGCCATGTTGAGCCGGGTAGGCGACGATCACATGGGCCGTTTCCTGCTCGAATCCCTGGCCCGTGAAGGTTGCGATGTCAGCGGCATCAAGGTCGATCCGGAGCGCCTGACCGCCATGGTCTTGCTGGGTCTCAAGGACCGCGAAACCTTCCCGTTGGTGTTCTACCGCGAAAACTGCGCCGACATGGCGCTGCGGGCCGAAGACATCAGCGAAGCCTTTATTGCCTCCAGCAAAGCCTTGCTGATCACCGGCACCCATTTCTCCACCGACGGCGTGTACAAGGCGAGCATCCAGGCCCTGGACTACGCCGAGAAACACAACGTCAAACGGGTTCTGGACATCGACTACCGCCCGGTACTCTGGGGTTTGGCCGGCAAGGCTGATGGTGAAACCCGTTTCGTCGCCGACCAGAATGTCAGCGAGCACGTACAGAAAATCCTCCCGCGTTTTGACCTGATCGTCGGCACCGAAGAAGAGTTTTTAATTGCCGGAGGGGCCGAGGATCTGCTCAGCGCATTGCGCAACGTGCGGCGCCTGAGTGACGCGACGTTAGTGGTCAAACTCGGCCCGCAAGGTTGCACGGTGATTCACGGGGTGATCCCGGTGCGGCTTGAAGACGGCGCGATCTACCCCGGCGTGCGCGTGGAAGTGCTTAACGTGCTGGGTGCCGGCGATGCCTTCATGTCGGGTTTCCTCGCCGGTTGGCTGGACGACGCCAGTGACGAGCGCTGCTGCCAGTTGGCCAATGCCTGCGGTGGTCTGGTGGTGTCGCGCCATGCCTGCGCCCCGGCGATGCCGACCCGCGCCGAACTCGATTATCTGTTCAATAGCCCGGTGCCGATCACCCGGCCGGATCAGGACGCCACGCTGCAGCGCCTGCATCAGGTCAGCGTGCCGCGCAAACAGTGGAAGCAACTGTTCATCTTCGCCTTCGACCATCGCGGGCAACTGGTGGAACTGGCGCAGAAGGGCGGTCGTGAGCTGAGCGCGATTGGCGAGCTCAAACAACTCTTTATTAAAGCCGTGGAGCGGGTCGAAGCCGACTTACACAAGCAGGGCATCGAAGCCGACGTCGGGCTGCTGGCGGATCAACGTTTCGGCCAGGACTCGCTGAACGCCGCCACCGGTCGTGGCTGGTGGGTGGCGCGGCCGGTGGAAGTCCAGGGTTCGCGGCCATTGGCGTTCGAACACGGGCGCTCCATTGGCAGCAACCTGATTGCCTGGCCGCAAGAACAAATCATCAAGTGCCTGGTGCAATTTCACCCAGATGACGAACCGCTGTTGCGCCTGGAGCAGGAAGCGCAGATCAAGGGTTTGTACCAGGCGTCCCAGGTCAGCGGGCATGAACTGCTGCTGGAAATCATCCCGCCCAAGGATCACCCGTCGGCGCACCCGGACGTGTTGTATCGGGCGCTGAAACGCCTTTACAACCTGGGCATCTACCCGGCGTGGTGGAAGATCGAAGCGCAAAGTGCCGAGGAATGGAAACAGCTCGACGAACTGATCCAGGAGCGCGATCCGTACTGCCGTGGGGTCGTGTTGCTGGGCCTGAATGCCCCGGCGGCGGCGTTGGCCGAAGGCTTTCAACAGGCGAGTCAGAGCCAGACCTGTCGCGGGTTCGCCGTGGGCCGCACGATTTTCCAGGAGCCGAGCCGGGCGTGGATGGCCGGGGAGATTGACGACGAAACGCTGATCCGCCAGGTACAGGGCACGTTTGTCGAGTTGATCGATGCCTGGCGCACCGCCCGCGCCTGACGTTGGACCGCGTTATCGTTCTTCGCGGGCAAGCCTCGCTCCTACAGATCACCGCAAACCCGTAGGAGCGAGGCTTGCCCGCGAAGGCGGCCTCAGACTCAACGCAAACTTAGAAAACAATAAAAGGTGCAGCCATGCCCGCTATCCGAATTGGCATCAACCCGATTTCATGGAGCAACGACGACTTGCCGTCCCTCGGTGGCGAGACGCCGCTGAGCACCGCGTTAAGCGAAGGCAAAGAGATCGGCTACGAAGGTTTCGAACTCAACGGTAAATTCCCCAAGGATGCCAAAGGCGTCGGTGACGTGCTGCGGCCTTACGATCTGGCGCTGGTCTCCGGCTGGTACTCCAGCCGTCTGGCCCGCCGTTCGGTGGCCGAGGAAATTGACGCCATCGGCAGCCACGTCGAGCTGCTGGCCAAGAACGGCGCCAAAGTGCTGGTCTACGGCGAAGTCGCTGATTCCATCCAGGGCCAGCGCATTCCACTGGTGGAACGCCCGCGTTTCCACACGGAACAGGCCTGGCAAGAATACGCCGACAAACTTACCGAACTGGCGCGTTTTACCCTGTCCCAAGGCGTGCGCCTGGCGTATCACCATCACATGGGCGCCTATGTCGAATCGCCGGCGGACATCGACAAGTTGATGGCGTTGACCGGCAGCGAAGTCGGTCTGCTGTTCGATTCCGGCCATTGCTACATGGGCGGTGGCGAACCGTTGCAGGTGCTGCGCAAACACATCGAACGGATTTGCCACGTGCATTTCAAGGACGTGCGCAAACCGGTGGTGCAACTGGCGCGCAATAACCTGTGGAGCTTCCCGGACTGCATCATCAACGGCACCCTCACTGTGCCCGGCGATGGCGACATCGATTTCGGCGCCTTGCTCGACGTATTGCTGGCCGCCGATTACCACGGCTGGCTGGTGGTCGAGGCCGAGCAGGACCCGGCGGTGGCACCGAGTTATGTCTACGCCAAGAAAGGCTTCGATACCTTGCGTGCGTTGCTCGACGAGAGGACTAAGTGATGAGCCTGCTGGTCAAAAGCAATGCCCGGGGCCGGACCATGGTCGAGCTGGGCAAAGGTGAATTGGAATACGTCGGCTTCGCGGCCTATCGCTTGAGCCTCGGTGAAACCTTGCCCGTCAGCGCTGGCGATAAAGAACTGTGCCTGGTGCTGCTCAGTGGCCGCGTCAGCATCAAGGGCGAAGCGCCGGGGCAGGGCGCGTTCGACTGGGACAACCTAGGCGATCGCCAATCGGTGTTCGAAGACAAATCCCCCTACGCCGCATACTTGCCGCCCGGCAGCCAGGCGCAAGTGGTCGCCCTCAGCGATGTGCAAATCGCCGTGTGCGCCGCGCCAGGTTCAACCGCCGCCAACCTCGGCCCGCGCCTGATCAAACCCGACACCATGAAGCGCAGTGTGCGCGGCAAGGGAGCCAACACCCGTTACGTGTGCGACATCCTGCCGGACACCGAGCCCGCCCATTCGCTGCTGGTGGTGGAAGTGCGCACGCCGTCCGGGCACTCGTCGAGCTACCCGCCGCACAAGCACGACACCGACGACCTGCCGCACCAGAGCTTTCTCGAAGAAACCTATTACCACCAGATCAACCCGCCCCAGGGCTTTGTGTTCCAGCGCGTCTACACCGACGACCGCAGCATCGACCAGGCCATGGCCGTGGAAAACAGCGACCTCGTTGTAGTGCCCAAGGGGTATCACCCGGTCAGCGTGCCCTACGGCTACGAGTCGTATTACCTGAACGTGATGGCCGGGCCGAAACGTGTCTGGCAGTTCCATAACGATCCGCAGCACAGTTGGCTGCTTGATCTTTGAACTCAAAAGCCTGAATTCCAACATCTGCACGGAGAACAAAAACAATGAGCAACGCCCCGGTTTTAGGTCATTACATCGACGGTCAGGTGCAGGACAGCGGCAGCGAGCGGTTCAGCGACGTGTTCAACCCGGCCACCGGCGCGGTGCAGGCACGGGTCGGTCTGGCGACCGGTAAAACCGTCGACGAAGCCGTTGCCTCGGCATTAAAAGCCTTTCCGGCCTGGTCCGAGCAATCCTCCCTACGGCGCTCCCGGGTGATGTTCAAGCTCAAGGAGTTGCTCGACCGCCACCACAACGAACTGGCGGAAATCATCAGCCGTGAACACGGCAAAGTACTGTCCGATGCCAAAGGCGAAGTCACGCGCGGCATTGAAATCGTCGAATACGCCTGCGGCGCGCCGAACCTGCTGAAAACCGATTTCAGCGACAACATTGGTGGCGGCATCGACAACTGGAACCTGCGTCAGCCGCTGGGTGTTTGCGCCGGGGTCACGCCGTTCAACTTCCCGGTGATGGTGCCGCTGTGGATGATCCCGCTGGCGCTGGTTACCGGGAACTGCTTCATCCTCAAGCCGTCCGAGCGCGATCCATCGGCCAGTTTGCTCATGGCCCGTTTGCTCACCGAAGCCGGGTTGCCGGACGGTGTGTTCAACGTGGTCCAGGGCGACAAAGTCGCGGTGGATGCGTTGCTGCAGCACCCGGACATCGAAGCGATTTCCTTTGTCGGCTCGACGCCGATCGCCGAGTACATCCACCAGCAAGCCACCGCTCGCGGTAAGCGTGTACAAGCACTGGGTGGCGCAAAAAACCACATGATCGTGATGCCCGACGCGGATCTGGATCAGGCCGCCGACGCCTTGATCGGCGCGGCTTACGGCTCGGCCGGCGAACGTTGCATGGCGATTTCGATTGCGGTGGCGGTGGGCGATGTCGGCGATCAGTTGATTGCCAAATTGCTACCGCGCATCGATCAATTGAAGGTCGGCAACGGCATGCAGGGCGACAGCGACATGGGGCCGCTGGTCACCGCTGAGCACAAGGCCAAGGTCGAAGGCTTTATTGACCAAGGCGTGGCTCAGGGCGCGCAGTTGATCGTCGATGGTCGCCATTTCAAGGTGCCCGGCGCCGAGAACGGATTTTTCGTTGGCGCGACGCTGTTCGACAACGTCACGACCGAGATGAGCATCTATCAGCAAGAGATTTTCGGCCCGGTGCTCGGCATCGTTCGCGTGCCGGATTTCGCCAGTGCCGTGGCGCTGATCAACGCCCATGAATTCGGCAACGGCGTGTCGTGCTTCACCAGCGACGGCGGCATTGCCCGGGCGTTTGCCCGCACCATCAAGGTCGGCATGGTCGGCATCAACGTGCCGATTCCGGTGCCGATGGCGTGGCATTCGTTCGGCGGCTGGAAGCGCTCGTTGTTCGGCGATCACCACGCTTACGGCGAAGAAGGCATTCGTTTCTACAGCCGCTACAAAAGCGTGATGCAGCGCTGGCCTGACAGCATTGCCAAAGGCCCCGAATTCAGCATGCCCACCGCCAAATAACTGGTCATTGCGGAGAACAACAATAATGAGCCAGCCCCTGCGTTTCGCCTTGAACCGTATGGTCGCCCCCCGTTTGTCCCTGCCCGCATTCATCGAGTTGGCGGTGACCCTCAAGGCTGACGCCATCGAGATCCGCAACGACCTTAAAGGTGTGGAGATCGAAGACGGCACAGCGCCCGAAACAGTGCGTGAATTGTGCGCGGCCAAAGGCATCACCGTGTTGTCGATCAACGCGCTGTACCCGTTTGATGTGTGGAATGACGAGCGCCGGGCCCAGGCTCTGAAACTTGCGGCGTATGCCCGGGATTGCGGCGCGCAGGGGCTGGTCATGTGTCCTTTGAATGATCGCGCCGATACTCGTAATGAGGCCGAACGCGCGTCTGGTTTGCGCACCGCACTGACGGAGTTGGCGCCCATTCTGCGCGATCACGGGATCTTGGGTTTCATCGAACCGCTGGGGTTTGAAGAGTGTTCACTGCGGAGCAAACGCCCGGCGGTGGATGCGATCAAGGCGATTGGCGGGCTGGATGTGTTCCGCCTGGTCCACGACACCTTCCACCATCACCTCGCCAGTGAGCAGGTGTTTTTCCCTGAGCTGACCGGGTTGGTGCACATCTCGGGTGTCGAGGATGCCGAAGCGCCGCTGAATAGCATTCGCGATTGCCATCGGGTGCTGGTGGGCGAGGGCGACATCCTCGGCAACGCCGCGCAGATCGAAACCTTGCTGGGCGCCGGTTACAGCGGCTACCTGTCATTCGAACCGTTTGCCGACAGCGTGCATGGCCTGGTGGATATCGAACAAGCCCTCGGCGCGAGCATGAATCACCTAAAGAACTCTTTGGCCTGACACATGCCCCTGTAGGAGTTGCCGAAGGCTGCGATCTTTTGATCTTGATCTTTAAGATCAAAAGATCGCAGCCTCGTTTCACTCGGCAGCTCCTACAGGGATCGGATGTGTATTTGAAAGGATCGGACATGACCACAACAAGACTGACCATGGCCCAGGCCCTGGTGAAATTCCTCGATAACCAGTACATCGAGGTCGATGGGGTTCAGAGCAAGTTCGTCGCCGGGATCTTTACCATTTTCGGCCACGGCAACGTGCTGGGCCTGGGCCAGGCCCTGGAGCAGGACAGCGTTGACCTGATCGTCCACCAGGGCCGCAATGAGCAAGGCATGGCCCACGCTGCCATCGGCTTCGCCAAGCAACACCTGCGGCGCAAGATCTACGCCTGCTCGTCATCGGTCGGCCCCGGCGCAGCCAATATGTTGACCGCTGCCGCCACGGCCACCGCCAACCGTATTCCGTTGTTGCTGCTGCCCGGCGATGTCTACGCCTGCCGCCAACCGGACCCGGTGCTGCAACAGATCGAACAGTTCCACGACCTGAGCATCAGCACCAACGATGCCTTCAAAGCCGTGAGCAAATACTGGGACCGCATCAACCGTCCCGAGCAATTGATGACCGCCGCGATCCACGCCATGCGCGTGCTCACCGACCCCGCCGAAACCGGCGCCGTAACCCTGGCCTTACCGCAAGACGTGCAAGCCGAGGCCTACGACTACCCGGATTATTTCCTGCAAAAACGCGTACACCGCATCGAGCGGCGCCCGGCCACTGAAGCGATGCTCGGCGATGCGCTGGCGCTGTTCAAAGGCAAGCGCAAACCGCTGATCATTTGCGGTGGCGGGGTGCGCTACTCCGGGGCCAACGCGGCGTTGCAGGCGTTTGCCGAACGCTTCGATATTCCGTTCGCTGAAACCCAGGCGGGCAAGAGTGCGGTGGTGTCCAGCCATCCGCTGAACGTCGGTGGCATCGGCGAAACCGGTTGCCTCGCCGCCAACCTGCTGGCGAAAGACGCTGACCTGATCATCGGTATCGGCACGCGTTACAGCGACTTCACTACTGCGTCGAAGTCCTTGTTCCAACATCCTGAGGTGCAATTCCTCAACCTGAATATCAGCCCCTGCGATGCCTTGAAACTCGATGGCGTGCAACTGCTGGCCGACGCCAAGACCGGTCTGCTGGCACTGGCCGATGCCTTGGGCGACTACCGTTCGAGCTGGGGCGATCAACCGCGCCAGGCCAAGGTGCAACTGGATGAAGAAGTCGATCGTATCTATCAGGTCGAATACCAGGCCCAGGATTTTGTCCCGGAAATCAACGATCACATGGACCCGGCCGTGCTGCGGGAATTCATCGAACTGACCGGTTCCTGCCTGACCCAAAGCCGCGTGCTCGGCGTGCTCAACGAAACCCTGGCCGACGACGCGGTGATTGTCGCCGCCGCCGGCAGCCTGCCCGGCGACTTGCAACGCAGTTGGCGCAGCAAAGGCGTGAACACCTATCACGTCGAGTACGGCTATTCCTGCATGGGCTACGAGGTCAACGCCGCGCTGGGCGTGAAACTCGCCGAGCCGCAGCGCGAGGTCTATGCGCTGGTGGGCGACGGCTCCTACATGATGCTGCACTCGGAGCTGGCGACCTCGATTCAGGAGCGACGCAAGATCAACGTGGTGCTGCTGGACAACATGACCTTCGGCTGCATCAACAATTTGCAGATGGGCAATGGCATGGACAGTTTCGGCACCGAGTTTCGTTTTCGTAATCCCGAAACCGGCAAGCTCGATGGCGGCTTCGTGCCGGTGGATTTCGCCATGAGCGCGGCGGCCTATGGCTGCAAGACCTACAAAGTGAACACCGTTGAAGAGTTGCAGGCAGCGTTGGCTGATGCGCGGTTGCAGACGGTATCGACGCTGATCGACATCAAAGTGCTGCCTAAAACCATGATTCACGGCTACCTGTCCTGGTGGCGGGTCGGCGTGGCGCAAGTCTCCACCAGCGCCCGTACCAACGCGGTGGCCAAGACCCTGAACGAACGACTGGCCAAGGCCCGTCAGTACTGATTGCCCCTGAAACCAAGAAACGGGAGTGTTTTTATGTCATTGAAGCTAGGCGTCATCGGCACCGGGGCCATCGGCCAGGACCATATCCGTCGTTGCAGCCAGACCTTGCTCAATAGCCAGGTGGTGGCCGTGACCGACATCAACTTGCAGCAAGCCGCGAAAGTCGTGTCTGACCTGAAGCTGACCGCCGAGGTCTATCCCGACGGCCACGCATTGATCAAGGCGCCAGAAGTCGAGGCGATCCTCGTCACGTCCTGGGGGCCGAGCCACGAAGAGTTCGTATTGGCAGCGATTGCCGCCGGTAAACCGGTGTTCTGCGAGAAACCCCTGGCCGTCACCGCCGAAGGCTGCCGCAAGATCGTCGAGGCCGAAGTGGCCCACGGCAAGCGCCTGGTGCAGGTCGGTTTCATGCGTCCTTACGATGAAGGTTATCGCGCCCTCAAAGCGGTGATCGACAGCGGCCAGATCGGCGAACCGCTGATGCTGCATTGCGCCCACCGCAACCCGACTGTGGGCGAGAACTACAAGACCGACATGGCGATCACCGACACGCTGATCCATGAACTGGACGTACTGCGCTGGTTGCTTGATGACGATTACGTCTCGGTGCAAGTGGTGTTCCCACGCAAATCCAGCAAAGCCCTCGCGCACCTGAAGGACCCGCAAATCGTCCTGCTGGAAACCGCCAGAGGCACGCGCATCGATGTGGAAGTGTTTGTGAATTGCCAGTACGGCTACGACATCCAGTGTGAAGTGGTGGGGGAGACCGGCATTGCCAAACTGCCGGAGCCGTCCCAGGTTCAGTTACGCAGTGGGGCGAAGCTGTCGAATGCGATTCTGATGGACTGGAAGGATCGGTTTATCGCCGCCTACGACGTTGAACTTCAGGCCTTTATTGACGGCGTGCGTGCGGGCCAAGTCGGCGGCCCATCGGCCTGGGACGGCTTTGCCGCCGCCGTAGCCGCTGACGCCTGCATCGAAGCCCAAAACAGCGGCCAGATCGTCAAAATCGGCCTGCCAGAGCGCCCACACTTCTACGGCTAACCCCCAGCCCACGTAGGAGCTGACGAGTGAAACGAGGCTGCGATCTTTTGATCTTGCCTTTAAAGATCAAGATCAAAAGATCGCAGCCTCGTTTCACTCGTCAGCTCCTACGGGGGGGCGGGGCAGATTCCGCCACTGGTAACAGAACAATAAGAAGGAATGCACACATGCGTATCGGACTTGTCGGTTACGGCCATGGTGGCCGGTTTTTTCATGCTCCGCTGCTCAGCAGCCTGCCGGGCGCCACGTTTGTCGGTGTGGTCACCCGTTCGCCGGAGCGCCGACAGTTGCTGGCCGCCGAGTACCCCGGCGTGCCGGCCTTCGACAGCATCGGCCAACTGGTGGAGGCCGGGATTGATGTGCTGGTGGTCTCCACGCCGCTCAAGGGCCGCCCGGCCCTGGTGCTCGACGGCATCGAACACGGCGTGGCGGTGGTCAGCGACAAACCCTTCGCCGCCGACGCGCAACAGGCGCAAACCTTGATCACCATGGCCGAACGTCAGGGCGTGCGGCTGAGTGTCTACCAGAACCGGCGCTGGGATTCGGACTTCCTCACGGTGCGCAAACTCATTGAGTCTGGCGCTCTGGGGCAGATCACGCGTTTCGAGTCCCGGGTCGAGCGCTACGCTCCTCATTCGGTGAACAACGGCAGTGGCGGCGGTTTCCTGCGCGACCTGGGCAGCCATCTGGTGGATCAGGCGCTGCTGTTATTTGGCCCGGTCACGCAGGTGTATGCCGAACTGGATTACCTCGAAAAAGGCCAGACCTACGACAACGGTTTCTTCATGTCCCTGACCCATGCCAACGGTGTCATCTCACACCTGGGTGGCAGTTGCCTGCAAAACACTCCCGGACCGCGTTTTCGGGTCACCGGCACCCAGGGCTGCTACAGCGTCGACGGCCTGGACGGGCAGGAAGCCTCGGCGCTGGCCGGTCTCTCGCCAAAATCCGAAGGCGAGCGCTGGGGCGTCGAGGAACACCGACGCTGGGGCTGGTTTGAGCAAGGCGAGGTGCGCGAGCGCGTGCCGTCCGAGCGTGGCTGCTGGAACCAGTTCTATTTGCAGCTACAAACCGCGTTACAGAGCGGTGGCCCACTGCCGGTCGAAGCTCGTGATGCACTGGCGACCACCCGCGTCCTGGACGCCGCGCGATTGAGCGCCGAGCGCCATCAAGTGGTGGATTTGGGGCTGTTTGATCACCGTGGAATAAAATCAGAATAAAATTCTAAAATGAGTTGATATAGAAATTATATTCCAATAGAGTCATTTCCAGCGACTGCCTCGCGACACGTTTCACGCTGTAGCTACTGACTGAAATCGACACGCTTTATCCATAAAACCAACAAGAATGTGGAGAAAGACTTTTCATGAAGACCCAGATCCGTTTCGCCTCACTTGCCCTGTCCCTGATGTTCGTCAGCGGCGCTGCACTGGCCGATATGAAAATTGGCGTGAGCATGTCCCAGTTCGATGACACCTGGCTGACCTACCTGCGCGAATCCATGGACAAGAAAGCCAAGTCCTACCCCGATGGTGTGCAGCTGCAATTCGAAGATGCCCGCAGCGATGTGGTCAAGCAACTGAGCCAGGTGGAAAGCTTCATCAGCCAGAAAGTCGATGCCATCGTGGTCAACCCGGTGGATACCGCCGCGACCCGTAAAATCACCGAAGCCGCCGTGAAGGCCGGCATCCCGCTGGTCTACGTCAACCGCCGCCCGGATGACCTGAAACTGCCCAAAGGCGTGGTCACCGTGGCCTCCAACGACCTGGAGGCCGGTGAAATGCAGATGCAATACCTGGCCGACAAAATGGGCGGCAAGGGCGACATCGTGATTCTGCTCGGCGACCTCGCTAACAACTCCACCACCAACCGCACCAAAGGCGTCAAAGAGGTGCTGGCCAAGTACCCGAACATCAAGATCGAGCAAGAGCAGACCGGTGTCTGGCTGCGGGATAAAGGCATGACCCTGGTCAACGACTGGCTGACCCAGGGCCGCAAGTTCGATGCGGTGGTGGCCAACAATGACGAAATGGCCATTGGCGCGGCGATGGCCCTGAATCAGGCCGGCGTCGACAAGGGCTCTGTTCTGATCGCCGGGGTCGACGGCACGCCGGACGGCTTGAACGCGATCAAGAAAGGCAACATGACGGTGTCGGTGTTCCAGGACGCCAAGGGTCAGGCAGACGGTTCCATCGACACGGCGGTGAAAATGGCCAAGAACGAGGCGGTGGAACAGAACGTCTGGGTGCCGTATCGCCTGATCACCCCGCAAAACGTCGACACCTTCAAATAGTCCGTCCGTTCAATAACAACAATAAGTACGCAAGGTTGCCACGGTGACCTTGCTGATGGAGTACCTGATCATGTTCGCTTCAGCGACTGCTTCGAGCACCCCGTTGGTGGGTATCCAGCCAACCGCAACACCTGTCGATGAGCCGTACCTGCTGGAGATCATCAACGTCAGCAAGGGATTTCCCGGTGTGGTGGCCTTGTCCGATGTGCAACTGCGAGTGCGCCCCGGCTCCGTGCTGGCGCTGATGGGTGAGAATGGCGCGGGCAAATCGACCCTGATGAAAATCATCGCCGGCATCTACCAGCCGGACGCCGGCGAACTGCGCCTGCGGGGCAAACCGGTGGTGTTCGAAACGCCGCTGGCAGCGCTGCAGGCCGGGATCGTGATGATCCACCAGGAACTCAACCTGATGCCGCACATGAGCATCGCCGAGAACATCTGGATCGGTCGTGAGCAGCTCAATGGCTTCCACATGATCGATCACCGCGAAATGCACCGCTGCACCGCCGCTTTGCTGGAGCGCCTGCGAATCAACCTCGATCCTGAGGAGCAGGTCGGCAACCTGAGCATTGCCGAACGGCAGATGGTCGAGATTGCCAAAGCCGTGTCCTACGACTCCGACATCCTGATCATGGATGAACCGACGTCGGCCATCACCGACAAGGAAGTCGCCCACCTGTTCTCGATCATTGCCGATCTGAAAAGCCAGGGTAAAGGCATCATCTACATCACCCACAAAATGAACGAAGTGTTCGCCATCGCCGATGAAGTGGCGGTGTTCCGCGACGGTGCCTACATCGGCCTGCAACGGGCTGACAGCATGGACGGCGACAGCCTGATTTCGATGATGGTCGGTCGCGAATTGAGCCAGTTGTTCCCGGTGCGCGAGAAGCCGATTGGCGATTTGCTGTTGTCGGTGCGGGATTTGAAGCTGGACGGCATCTTTAAAGGTGTCTCGTTTGATTTGCACGCCGGGGAGATTCTCGGCATCGCCGGGTTGATGGGCTCCGGGCGGACCAACGTCGCCGAAGCGATTTTCGGCATCACCCCCAGCGATGGCGGTGAGATACGCCTGGACGGGCAGGTGGTGCGCATCACCGACCCGCACATGGCCATCGAAAAGGGCTTCGCGCTGTTGACCGAGGATCGCAAGCTCAGCGGTTTGTTTCCGTGCCTGTCGGTGCTGGAGAACATGGAAATGGCCGTGCTACCGCATTACGCCGGCCACGGCTTCATCCAGCAGAAAGCCCTGCGGGTGCTGTGCGAAGACATGTGCAAGAAGCTGCGGGTCAAGACCCCGTCGCTGGAACAATGCATCGACACCTTGTCCGGCGGTAACCAGCAGAAGGCCTTGCTGGCGCGCTGGCTGATGACCAATCCGCGCATCCTGATTCTCGACGAGCCGACCCGTGGCATCGATGTCGGCGCCAAAGCCGAGATCTACCGGCTGATTTCCTACCTGGCCAGCGAAGGCATGGCGGTGATCATGATTTCCTCGGAACTGCCGGAAGTGCTCGGCATGAGCGACCGGGTGATGGTCATGCACGAGGGCGACCTGATGGGCACCCTTGATCGCAGCGAAGCGACCCAGGAGCGGGTGATGCAATTGGCCTCGGGTATGTCCGCGGTTCACTAATTGATGCCAGCGGTGGCTCTGGCCAGCGCTGGCGATGGGATAGAAGGGTGAGTGGTTATGAACGCGATACTGGAAAACAAGCCAGCAACGGCACCGACCAAGAGTCGTCGGCGCTTTCCGACGGAACTGAGTATCTTCCTGGTGCTGATCGGCATCGGCCTGGTCTTTGAAGTGTTCGGTTGGATCGTGCGCGACCAGAGCTTCCTGATGAATTCCCAGCGCCTGGTGCTGATGATCCTGCAAGTCTCGATCATCGGACTGCTGGCCATCGGCGTGACCCAGGTGATCATCACCACGGGTATCGATTTGTCTTCCGGCTCGGTGCTGGCGCTGTCGGCAATGATTGCCGCCAGCCTGGCCCAGACCTCGGACTTCGCCCGGGCGGTGTTTCCGTCGCTGACCGACTTGCCGGTATGGATTCCGGTAATTGCCGGGCTCGGGGTCGGGTTGCTGGCGGGGGCGATCAACGGCAGCATCATTGCCGTCACCGGAATTCCACCGTTCATTGCCACCCTCGGCATGATGGTCTCGGCCCGTGGTCTGGCGCGGTATTACACCGAAGGCCAACCGGTGAGCATGCTGTCCGATTCATACACTGCCATCGGCCATGGTGCGATGCCGGTGATCATCTTCCTGGTGGTGGCGGTGATCTTCCACATCGCCCTGCGCTACACCAAGTACGGCAAATACACCTACGCCATCGGCGGCAACATGCAGGCGGCGCGGACATCCGGGATCAACGTCAAACGGCATCTGGTGATCGTTTACAGCATCGCCGGGTTGCTCGCAGGCCTGGCGGGTGTCGTGGCGTCGGCCCGTGCCGCCACCGGGCAGGCGGGGATGGGCATGTCGTATGAGCTGGACGCGATTGCCGCTGCGGTCATCGGCGGCACCAGTCTGGCCGGCGGCGTCGGGCGCATTACCGGGACCGTGATCGGTGCGTTGATTCTCGGGGTGATGGCCAGCGGCTTTACCTTTGTGGGGGTCGATGCGTATATTCAGGACATCATCAAGGGATTGATCATTGTGGTGGCGGTGGTCATCGACCAATACCGCAACAAGCGCAAACTCAAGCGCTGAAACCGCAATAAACAGCAAAACGCGCCACGCCTGACCCGCGTGGCGCGGCCGTTTGTCTTCTATATACAGCCGCTGGATTGAATTTCTTGCTATAAACGCACTCCGATGACCGCCACAACAGCTGCCATAGAGCACATTCGGGGCCTTGTCGGACAAATTCGCTGTCTTTTCAGTTGCTGAGGCCTCAAGTCGGCCTTAGACTGCCGCCCCTCGTAAATTGAGTGCCGGGTGGCGCTTGGAATAAACGGCGCCTTTGCGACGGACGAACGAGGTCCGGCGCAACGCTCCCTAATTCGCCTTAATGCACGTTTTTTTATAGAGATATCAATGACAAAGGACAAGTTGCTGGCCATGCCGGCGGATGACTACATGAATGCCGAGCAACATGCTTTTTTCTTCGAGCTGTTGCAGAACATGAAAGTCGAAACCCACGAGCGCATCGAGCAGAACCGCATCGCCATCGAAAGCCTGGACACCCCGGCTGACCCGGCCGACGCTGCTTCCGTTGAAGAAGAGCGCACCTGGCTGGTTAACGCGATCGATCGCGACCAGCGCATGCTGCCTCAGTTGGAACAGGCTCTGGAACGCATCAAAGAAGACAGCTTTGGCTGGTGCGACGACAGCGGCGAGGCCATTGGCCTGAAACGCCTGCTGATCAGCCCGACCACCAAGTACTGCATCGAAGCTCAAGAGCGTCACGAGCAAATCGACAAGCACCAGCGTCAGGCCTGATTCTGCGAGGCAACCCATTAAATGTGGGTTGCCTTGAAATGATCGCAGCCTTCGGCAGTTCCTACACGACCCCGTAGGAGCTGCCGAAGGCTGCGATCTTTGCTTTTCGACGTCTGCGAAACCCCCGCACTTCTGTTGACCTGCTGCAACATCCGCTACTAACGGACCATGGATAATGGCCCACTAGTGGCGTTTAATGCAGTCACAACAAATAGAAGATGCGTGGGGTGACGAAGATGACGAGAGACGGATCTCTGGTCGGGGCAGTTTCTGCACCCGTGCCAGCGCCAAAAAACCTTTGGCTGACGCCGACGTTGCAAAGCATCGCCCTGGTGCTGTTGCTCTGTGGCATGTCCCTGGGCGGCGCGTCGCTTTATATCGGCTTGCCAGTGGCCGTGCTGATCATCTGGCTGCCACGCCTGCGTTCGCGCGCGATCCCCGATTCAACGCCCGTCGATAATGCCAGCGCCATTGCTGAGCTGACCCGCGACCTTTCCTACACCACCAGTCATAACGCGCTGTCCGCTGCTGGCGTGGCGTTTTCGGTCAAGCAACTGGCCGATAAAGTGCAATCGCAACTCGACGCGGCCAAACGGATTGTCAGCAATGCCGAAGTGATGATCACCACCGAACAAGCGACCTCGACACTTAGTCGAGAAGCCTTGAGCGCGGCCAGCGAGGCCCATCAGAGCAGCGCGGCGGGGCGGACCGAACTGATTGAGTCGATTGCGCGCATGCATCAGCTCAGCCAGCGCGCCAGTAACAGCCGTGAATTGATCGAAGCCCTGAGTTTGCGCAGCGACGATATTCAGCGGGTCACCCTGGTGATCCAGTCCATCGCCAGCCAGACCAACCTGTTGGCACTCAATGCCGCCATCGAAGCCGCCCGGGCCGGGGAACACGGTCGCGGGTTTGCGGTAGTGGCGGATGAGGTGCGTGGCTTGGCCGCCCGCACGGCGACCGCGACTGGCGAGGTCGGGGAAATGGTCGCCGACATCCATCAGCGCACGGCGCAAGTGGTGGAGCAGATCCGTCAGCTCTCCAGTGACCTGGATATCGGTGTCGCGCAGGTCGAGCACACCGGTCAACACCTGGAAAACATCGCACGCCTGGCGGCGGGTGTGGAAAACCAGGTCGGCGAAATCGCCCGGGGCGCGGAAACCAACCGTGAGCAACTGGACAGCCTGTTTCACGCCATCGAGCAGATGCGCAGTGACCTGGCGATCAGCGATCAGCAAACCCAGCATCTGGCCAAGGCTGCCGTACAGATGGAAGGCCAGGCCGAGACCATCAGCGAACGCCTGGCGGAAGTCGGTCTGGATGACTATCACCAGCGGATTTATGACCTGGCCCGCGAAGGCGCGAGCCAGATTGCCGCGCGTTTTGAGGCGGATATCGACCAGGGCCGGGTCAGCCTCGATGATCTGTTCGATCGTAATTACCAGGCGATTCCCAACACCAGCCCCGCCAAGTTCCAGACCCGTTTCGACCGCTACACCGATCAGGTGCTGCCGGCGATCCAGGAACCGCTGCTGCCGCGTCATGAAGGCCTGGTGTTCGCTATCGCCTGCACCCAACAGGGCTACGTGCCGACCCATAACACCGTGTTCAGCCAGCCGCTGACCGGTGATGCGCAGGTCGATACCTTGCAAAACCGCACCAAACGCAAGTTCGCCGACCGCACCGGCATCCGCTGCGGCAGCCATCAGCAACCGGTGCTGTTGCAGACGTATACCCGCGACACCGGCGAGCTGATGCACGATCTGTCGGTGCCGATCATGCTCAAGGGCCGGCATTGGGGTGGGTTGCGACTGGGTTACAAACCGGAAAAGCCGCGCTAGGTACGCGGCTTTCGGCTTGTGGATTTGTGGATTTGTGGATTTGTGGCGAGGGAGCTTGCCCCCGTTCGGCTGCGCAGCAGTCGTCAATCCAGGCCGCGCGGTCTTTCTGAACGGATGCAGGGGCCGCTTCGCGACCCAACCGGGGCAAGCAAGCACTTGGCCATAGGAAAACACTTGGCCGAAGATTTTCGTGGGCGGGCTAGTGAATCTGGTGCATGCGCAGGTTCAGGTCATCGACCACCCGCGCCCAGTCGGCGTCTTCACGCAGTTGTTCTTTCAGGAAACCGGCTTGTTGCGGGGTCCAGAACTCGGCGTCGATTAGCTTTTTATCGTCGGCCAGCGGCGAATGGCTGGCGATGAAATCGTCGATGGCCTTCTCGCTGGAGTCCAGGCCGAGCTGATCAAACAAACCTTTCAAGTCGTGTGTAGGTGAATCCATGTTCATCTCCTTGCGGGTCGCGTCGAGTGCGAGATCTGAGGGCGGCTTCACTGCATCTGAGGGGGCCGCGCTTCAGGAGTTCGATGGCGATGTTCGAAAGCAGGAGAGAGCATAGACGGCAAACCTGACTCAGGCTTTCAATGCGCCCTCATCGACGGCAACCTTCAGAGCCTGGGCGGCTTCCTGGGCGGCAACTGCGGCAACGTCCGAGGTCTTGAACCAGCGGTCCTTCTCGACCTGGTGATAGGTCACGGTGGTCAAGGGTGGTTTGGCACGCATCACAATGACAGCCTGGAATTCGCCTTCGACCTCTCTGGCTTCGCCCCGGATAAAAAATTCGCCGATATCAAATTCCGTCACGTAGCAGCCTTCCCTTGGAAATAGTCTGTTGTAGTGAAAGCCGTCCGCCGAAGGGACGGGTTTCATGGGGCGCGCAGTATGGCAGTAGTTGCCGGCCGACGGCTGAGATAAGTCATCGGCGTGACGAAACGTCATTAAGGTATGTATTGGGAAAACTCAGTTGTGCACCTCCAGAGAACGGGCGAGGGCGCAGGCTTCGTTATGCTGAGCGCGGAAACCTCTTACACGACCGGTGGAAGTTTCCTTGATATGGAAAAATGCCTTGCCGGCGGGCACCACCTGAAAACGTGGCAGGGCAAGGTCCTGAAGGGACCGCACATGGGCTTGAAACCCCACTGGATGCGGGGTTGCAGCGTGGTGAGTGTGATCCGTCGAGTGATGCGCAAAGTGGGTCATCGTGCACATAAGAAGTCCTTTTCTAGGTTTAACCGACGTGTGTGCGTCGTTTTGAGTAGTCTCTGTGAGCATGGCTGCTCTAGAATCGCCGTCACCGGTTGGCGATTGGCATTCATCTAAAGCAATTTTTTACTTGCGATATGTCGGAAAAGTGCTTTTTTTAAAGAGTTTTTTCCCTAAAGTCGGTAATCCGTTTTTTCTGGCTGCCAGAAAGGTCTTTTCCTTCAACATCTGGCGAACGTCAGGCAGGACGGCGCGAGTGACAATCCAGTACTCTCACTGACCTCGCGAGAAATGAGCCCTGTGCTCAATTCAGGATTTCAACCCGGCCCATTCGGCAACACATTCGCCATGGCCGCTTTTTCTGCTGTGCGTTTTTCCTGCGTGCGGCATCATTTTCAGATGTGGGGATGTTTCCTTGGCAGTAAGTAATCTCGATATGCATGCGCTGTTTGTTCTGGGTGATTTGCGCGCAAAGTTGGTCAAGCAGTTTCAGTCCCGTTTTGTTTATGTCACCGAACAGAACGCCGAAGGCATTTACATTGCCGAAATCGATACCGAAGAAGCGCTGGTGGTGGACGACAAGCCAGGCCTCAAGCTCAAGGTCGGCGATCATTTCAGCGCTTCGGTATTGCCCAGTCGTGAAGGCGGCAAGCTGGACATCAAGTTCCGCGAAATCAAACTGACCGTTTACGGGTTGGGCGATTACGCCTTTGTGACCACCGCTGACGGTCACGGGATTGTGTTCAAGGAAGGTCACAGTGTGGTGATGGTGTTTGCCGCCCACCAGCAATTGCAGGAAGGCCTGACCAAAACCCTGAAAGCCGTTACCGCCAAGGCCGCCAAGTGGCGCAAAGGCGAACTGGTGACCTTCAAGGCCAGCGAGTAATGCCCCTGACCCGCGCCGATTTCCACGAGCAGAACCTTGCCAGTGCACAAGCCGAAGCCCAGCGCCTGTTCGCACAAAAGGCCGTTCTGCAAGGCGGTTGGCTGACCTGGGTGGCGTCACAGCTTTACACCTTGCGGCCGGCGGAGTACGCCAGCATGGTGCGAAGGGAGCTGGCGAGCTTGCAGCAACCTTCTGAAAAATAATCCGGCGCCTCGTCTCACCGTAAAAAGCAGGAACCTCTACTACAGTCAGTGGACTGAGTATTCAGAGGCTTGCAGTCTTGTCTGCCAGGCCATCCTGCTATTGCTGTGAACAGCACGAGGTGCAAAAGCATGAAAGGACTTCGACGGTTGCTGGCCGCCACCCTGGCCACGTTTGGGTTGTTGATGGCGCCGGTCCCGGTATTCGCTGCCCAGGCCCCGATCCACTTCGCCGACCTCAATTGGGAAAGCGGCAGTCTGATCACCGATATCCTGCGGATCATCGTCGAGAAGGGCTATGGCCTGCCGACCGATACGCTGCCGGGAACCACCATCACCCTGGAGACCGCCCTGGCCAACAATGACATTCAGGTCATTGGCGAGGAGTGGGCCGGACGCAGCCCGGTGTGGGTCAAGGCTGAGGCCGAAGGCAAGGTCGCGAGCCTTGGCGATACGGTCAAGGGCGCCACCGAAGGCTGGTGGGTGCCGGAATACGTGATCAAGGGCGACCCGGCCAAAGGCATCAAGCCTTTGGCGCCGGACTTGCGCAGTGTCAGCGACCTGCCGCGCTACAAGGATGTGTTCAGCGATCCGGAAACCCCGGGCAAGGGCCGCTTTCTCAATAGCCCGATTGGCTGGACCTCGGAAGTGGTCAACAAGCAGAAGTTGACGGCCTATGGGTTGAACGACAGTTTTGTGAATTTCCGCAGTGGCTCGGGGGCTGCGCTGGACGCGGAAATCACCTCGTCGATCCGTCGTGGCAAACCGGTGCTGTTTTATTACTGGTCGCCGACGCCGTTGCTTGGGCGCTTCAAGCTGATTCAGCTGGAAGAACCGCCGTTTGATGCCGAGGCGTGGAAAACCCTGACCGACGCCGACAACCCGAATCCGAAACCGACCCGGTCGCTGGCATCGAAGCTGTCGATTGGCGTGTCCACGCCATTCCAGACGCAATATCCGGAGATTGCCGCATTCTTCAATAAGGTCGATTTACCGATCGGGCCGTTGAACAAGGCCCTGGCCGAGATGAGCGAGAAACACACCGCACCGCGTCAGGCGGCCGAAGCGTTCATGAAGGCGCATCCGGAGGTGTGGCAGGCGTGGGTGTCGAAGGATGTGGCGGATAAAGTCAGCGCCGAATTGAAATAAAAAATACCCCCCGTAGGAGCTGCCGAAGGCTGCGATCTTTTGATCTTGATCTTAAAAAGCAAGATCAAAAGATCGCAGCCTTCGGCAGCCCCTACGGGGGACGGTGTCGATTAGAACCTTGTTTGTACTGCCAATTCAAAGGTTCGCGGCGTGCCGAGGTAATACGCCGGCGACACATGGGCAAACTCGGCATACACCTCGTTGGTCAGGTTGCGGACCCGGCCGGTGACGGTGGTGTGCTGATCAACCTTGTAACTGACGAACGATCCGTACAGCGTGTAAGACGGTACGGTCATGGTGTTGGCGCTGTCGGCAAACACCGAGGCCACGTATCGCGCATCGACGCCCCCCTGCCATTGCGGGGCGAAGTCATAGGTCAACCACAGGTTGCCGACCCGGTCCGGCACGTTAGTCGGTGTGTTGCCCTTGCGCGACACCACCACGCCTGCGGCGTTTTTCTCGGTGAACTCGTCGTACTGCGCATCGACCCAGGCGAAGTTGCCTTCAGCCAACAGCTTGTCGGTAATCCTGAAGGAACTGGCCAACTCGATACCGTTGGAGGTTTGCTGACCCACCGGGATACTTTGGGTTGGGTCCAGCGGGTCGGTCACCGCGAAATCCTTGCGCTCGATGGTGTACGCCGCCACGGTTGCCGAACCACGACCGTCCAGATAATCGAACTTGCTGCCGACCTCCCACTGCTTGCCGGTGGATACGTCGAAATCCTGCGTGCCGCTGGGCTGTTCGGCGGCGGTGCTGTATTGCACGTAGACGTTGGCTGTAGGAATGAACTGGTAAGTCAGGCCGACCCGGCCAGTGACCGGTTCCCAACTGCGCTTGAGGTGTTTTGGATTGCTGGCGGTTACGGCCCGGTGATTGGTCACGTCCAGGTCGATGTCGTCGTAACGCAAACCGGTCAGCAGCGCCAGTTTGTCGGTCAATGCCAGGCGGTTCTCGGCGAACAGGGCTTTAGTGGTGACCTCGTTGGTCTTGTCGCTGATCAGTTTCGGATTGGTGCCCGGTATGTCATAGAAGTGCCCCGGCTCAAAGTTGTCCGGATCAACCGTGCTGGCGCCTTTGATGTTCAGCGGCGAATTGGTGGTCTGGTTGACCTTGTACTCGAAACCGCCGGACCACGTAGTGTCGAGGCCCAGCAGCGTATCGTCGTGGCGCAACTCGAACTGGTTGCCGTTCTGCTCTCCCTGGTGTCGCACTTGATACGCCGTGGAGCGGTTCACCGCGCTGTTGTCGGCGTTGTACTGATAAGTTTCCAGGTTGCGGTAATCGCGCTGGCTGTCGAGGTGGTACAGGGTGTTGCGTAGCGTCGTGCTGTCGTTGATCCGGTAATCGATGATCGAGCGAACCCAGATCGTGCGCTGCTCGTAGCGCCCGTCCTCGACGTTGTAGTTGTTGAAGCGGTTGTGTTTGTCAATCTTCAACTCGCCGGCCTTGGGATTGAGCACTGGCGTGCCCCAGTAAGGGCTGTCCTCGTGTTCATCCTGATATTCCAGGGCCAGCGTGTGGGACAGGTTCGGCGTCAGGTCGCTCAGCAGCGAGAACGCCACGCTCCAGGCATCGCGTTCCTGACGGTCGATATAGCCGTTGCTGGTGTTGTGGCTGACGTCGAGTCGCGCGTAGTGCTGAACGTCCGCCCCGGCTTCGCTCAGGGCGTGGTTGAGGCCGAATGCGGTCTCGGTGGTGTCGTAGCTGCCGTAGCTGACCCGGCCTTCGATGGCTTGCTCTTCGCGAGTCGCCAGTTTGCTCACGTAGTTCAGTGAGCCGCCCACGGAACCGGCGCCATTGATCAGCGACGAAGGGCCGCCGATCAGCTCCACCCGATCATAAATCCACGCGTCCACGGGGCGGGCCAGGCCGCCTGATACGTTGATGCCGTTAAACATCTGGGTGATCTGGCTGTTGGTGAAGCCGCGATAGGAAACAAAACCGCCGAAACCGGGTGGCGCACTGGCATTCACACCGGGCAGGCTGTTGGCGGCGTCCTGGAAATTCTGCGCGCCGTGGCGTTCGATGTCGTTGCGGTTGGCGATGGCCACCGACGCCGGGGTCTCACGCACGCTCAAGCCCAGGCGTGAGGCCATGCCGCTGGATTGGTCGAGGCTCAAGCCGGGCTCGGCGTTGGTTTCGCCCTCAATGGTGATCGGCGCCAGATCGACGGTGGATTGCGCCCAGGCGTTAACGGACAGGCAGCCGAACAGGCTCGCCAATAAAGGAATGTGTTTCATCGATTGAATCCTGAATGCTTGTCTAGGAAACAGCGCACAGGCGAACGCCACGCGTTAGCGAAGTGAGCTGATCAGTTAGGCGAGGTCATTCAGGCGACAGGCGGGGCGCGAGGGTTGGCCGATGGCCAGGTGTGGCGGGCTGGGAGGTCAAGGCTGGCAACCACGGCCAGCGGCGGGCTGTGTTGTTGCGGGAGAACCGCCAGGGTCAGGCTGGAGTTGAACGCCGGGCCCATGCCACCGGTGGAGCACAGCGGGCAGCCGAATGCCTTGGACAGGGTCGGCAGCTTCTCCTCGGACGTGTGCGACGAGGCGGGCGCCTGGGTTGCCGGGTCGACGGTGCAGAACTGTCCGCCGAGGCCGTTGAGCTGCATTCCGACCATTTGCCCGTGACCGATGCTGCAGGCGAACACGTTGAACAGGACGCAGCAATAAAGCATCCAGGCCATCAATGTGCGATCAGTTCGGGCGAATTTCATGGGGCCGCACTTTACCACCACACATGACGAATACCCTTACAAAAAACTCAAATGAAGTTCATCCTGCTGCGACATTTCACGCTGGATGTCTGAATATGAGCCTAATGGTCGCGCAATGGATTGCTGCAATCTTCCTGTTGATCAGCCTGATTCACTTGTATTGGGCGGCGGGAGGCACACTTGGGAGTGAAGCTGCAGTGCCGAGAATCCCCGGAGAGGGAGGGGCAGAGTCAAGGCCGGCGTTCAAGCCATCGGGCTTTGCCACGTTGCTGGTGGCGGTGGGGTTACTGCTGATTGCAATGCTGGTTTGCCTGCGGGTCGGGCTTTATTTGCCGACGGTGCAGCACTGGTCGCTGCAATGGGTGATCAGCGCAATTGCGATGCTGATGTTCGCCCGGGCGATTGGCGATTCGAACCTGGTGGGGTTCTTCAAGCAGGTCAAGGATTCGAAGTTTGCCCGACTCGACACCTGGGCTTATTCGCCGTTGTGTGTGGTGTTGGGGGCCGGATTGTTGGCGGTTGCCTGGATTTGAGTCGCGAGTAGAGCAAGAGCAAAAGATCGCAGCCTTCGGCAGCTCCTACATAGTGATGTGTACACCCGTAGGCGCTGCCGAAGGCTGCGATCTTTTTGCGTCTAGCTACCGGTGTCGGTCCGCCGACTACTCACTTCTGCCGGCACATCATCCCCGGCCATCCGCTTGCGAAACAACGCCGCCCGCGCCAGCAACAGCGTGGTCACCGGCACCGTAATCGCCAGCAAAATCGGAATCAGCCACGCATGCAGTACCGGCGCGGATTTGAGCGCCGAAAAGTAGATGATCGACGCCAACGCCACACACCACGCGCCCAGCGTCGAAGCCAGGGCGGGCGGGTGCATGCGCTGGAAGTAATCCTTCATCCGCAGCAACCCGATCGCGCCAATCAGCGCAAACAGACTGCTGAGCACCAGGAGGATCGCCACCGGAATCTCGACCCACAACGACAGTTCACCATTCATTCGATCACCTCGCCACGCAGCAGGAATTTGGCCAGGGCAAACGAGCCGACGAAGCCGAACAGGGCGATCAGCAGCGCCGCCTCGAAGTAGGTGTCACTGGCATAACGAATACCCAGCGCAAGCATCATCAGCATGGCGATGATGTACAGGTAATCCAGCGCCAGAACCCGGTCTTGGGCCGATGGCCCCTTGAACAGGCGGATAAGCGTCAGGATCATCGCCAGGGAAAAGACAAACAGGCTCAGCAGGATCGCGTTCGACAGCAAGGCGCTCATTCGAAAATCTCCATCAAGGGACGCTCGTAGGTCGTCTTGAAGTGCTCGATGAACGACGTTTCATCATCCAGATCGAACACATGCAGCAACAGAATGCTGCGGTCCAGGGCCAATTCCGACCAGACCGTGCCGGGCACCACGGTGCAGATCATCGACAACGCCGCCAGACCGTTGGCGTCGCGCAAGTCCAGCGGCACCTTGATGAACATCGAGCGTGGTGGACGGCGACCGGCATTGAGCACGCCCCAGGCCACCGTGAGGTTGGACACCACCACATCGCGACCGACCAGTAAAAACAAGCGCAGAATCACCCCAGGTCGCCGAATCCGAATCGGCAGTGGTCGCAGCTTGCGCATCATCAACGGTGCGCAGAACCCCAGCACCGCGCCCAGCAACAGATTGCCCGGGCTCATCGACAGGTTCAGCACCAGCCATAACAGCCAGAGCGCCAGGGACAACCACGGCGCGGGAAACAGGCGCTTCATGGCTGCCCCTCCAGCATGGCGGCTTTGCCTTCGGGGCTCGGAACGGCCCGGGTGCCGAGCACGGCCATCACGTACTGCTCGGGATTATTCAACGCAGTCGCGGCAGCCTGGGTGTAGCGCAGCAGCGGTTCTGCCTTGAACGTGAGCAAAATGCTGAGCCCCAACAGCGCGATGATCGGCACACATTCAAAACGTCGCAGCAGCGGCGATGGCCGTTCTTCAGGGGTCCAGAAACGCTGGATGCCCATCCGCGAGAAGGCAATCAACGAAGCCAGCCCCGACAGGACCAGCAGCGCCAGCAAGCCCCACGCCGCGTTCGAGACGGGGACGTCGCCGCTATTACCCATGCCCAGCGGGTTGAGCAGCGCGCTCAGCAAACCGAGCTTGCCGATGAATCCGGACAGTGGTGGCATGCCGATAATCAGCAGCGCGCAGGCAATGAAACTTAAACCGAGGAAGGCCATGGTCCAGGGAATGACTTGACCGACCACGGCTTTCTGATCGTCGTCGAGGTTGATGCCTTTGGTTGGCTGCAGGGATGGCGGCGGTCGGGCAATGAGATCGGCGTCGTCGAACAGCGGCATTTCATTGACCGATCGCGAGCGTTCGATCAACTCGGCCAGCAAAAACAGTGCGCTCAAGGCCAGCGTCGAGCTGACCAGGTAGAACAGCGCCGCGCCAATCAGGTTCGGTTGGGCGAAACCGATGGCCGATAGAAGAATCCCCGCCGACACCAGAATGCTCAGGCTGGCCATGCGCTCCAGGCGTTGCGCAGAGAGAATCGCCACGGCAGCGCAGACGATGGTCGCCATGCCGCCATAGATCAGCCAGTTGCCGCCGAAGTAAGCGGAAGCCCCGGCCTGGCCGGAGAACAGCAGCGTCCAGAGCCGCAGCAGGGTGTAGATGCCGACCTTGGTCATGATCGCGAACATCGCGGCCACTGGCGCACTGGCCGCAGAGTAGGCCGGCACCAGCCAGAAGTTCAGCGGCCACATCCCGGCCTTCGCCAGAAATGCCACCGCCAGAATCGCCGCGCCGGCATGCAACAAGCCGCGATCGGCCTCCGGCACCAACGGGATCTTCAGTGCCAGGTCGGCCATGTTCAGTGTGCCGGTGACGCCATAGATCAGCGCGGCGCCAATCAGGAACAGCGACGAGGCGAGCAGGTTGATCGAGATGTAATGCAGCCCCGACGATACCCGCGCCCGACCCGAGCCGTGCAGCATCAAGCCGTAGGACGCGGCCAGCAGCACTTCGAAGAACACGAACAGGTTGAACAGGTCCGCCGTCAGGAACGCGCCGTACAGACCCATCAGCTGAATCTGGAACAACGCGTGGAAACTCGAGCCAGCGCCATCCCATCGGGCCATGGCGAACAGCAAGGCACTGACGCCGATGATCCCGGTCAGCACCAGCATCATGGCTGAAAGGCGATCCACCACCAGCACAATGCCGAACGGCAACTGCCAGTTACCCGGCAGGTAAACGCCAATGGAGCCGGGCACGCCCGTGGTTTGTGTCCATTGCAGCAATGCCACGGAAATGCCCAGGCCCATGAGGCTGGAGAACAGATTGATCTTGGCCTTCAGCGGGCGATGTTTTTCGCCGAGCATCAGCATGATGGCGGCGGTCAGCAGCGGCAGCAGAATCGGTGCGGCAATCAGGTGCGTCATCACATTCATTCTTTAGGCTCCCGGCCATCCACGTGGTCGGTCCCGGTCAGGCCCCGGGAGGCTAGCAACACGACCAGGAACAGCGCGGTCATGGCGAAGCTGATGACAATGGCGGTCAACACCAGAGCTTGCGGCAGCGGGTCGGTGTAATGCAGCAAGTCCTGCGGCACACCGTCCTTGATGATCGGCTCCCGGCCAATAAACAGGCTGCCCATGCTGAAGATGAACAGGTTGACGCCATAGGACAGCAGGCATAGGCCCATGACCACCTGGAAGGTCCGTGGCCGCAGGATCAGCCAGACGCCGGACGCAGCCAGGACGCCGATGGCGATTGCGATGACTTCTTCCATCAGACGGCTCCTTTGGCGGTAACGGACTTAGGTTGCGAAGCGGTTTTGTGGCCCCGAACCGATTGGTGAGCCAGGGCGGTGAGGATCAACAGCGTCGAACCGACCACCACGGCGTACACGCCGACGTCAAAGAACAGCGCACTGGCAATGTGAATGTCGCCCAGCACCGGCAATTCGAAATGCCAGGTGTGGGTGGTCAGGAACGGATACCCGGCCGCCATTGCGCCCAGCCCGGTGACCGTGGCGAACAGCAGTCCGGTGCCCATCCAGCGCAGCGGCCGCAGGCTCATTTGCGCCTCGACCCACTGGGTGCCGGCGACCATGTATTGCAGGATGAATGCCACCGACATCACCAGCCCGGCGACAAACCCGCCGCCCGGTTGGTTGTGGCCGCGCATGAACAGGTAGAACGAAATCACCATGGCAATCGGCAGCAACAGGCGCACCAGCACCGCCGGCACCATCATAAAACCGAGGGCGGTGTCGCTGGCCTGGCGCGGGTTGACCAGGTCGGTGACCACGTCGGGCGCGAGCAAACGCTGCTGGGCCGGCAATTGCAGGCTTTCTTTCGGTGGGCGGAAACGTCGCAGCAGGGCGAATACGGTCAGCGCCACGGCCACCAGCACGGTGATTTCACCGAGGGTATCGAAGCCACGGAAATCCACCAGCATCACGTTGACCACGTTGCTGCCGCCACCTTCGGGCAGGGCGCGACTGAGGTAGAACGAGGAAATGTCGTTCGGCGTCTGCCGTGTCAGCATCGCGTAGGCCAGCAACGCCATGCCGCCACCGACGACGGTCGACAGCAGCAAGTCGCGGATACGGCGGATGCGCGCCTTGCGCAGGCTGCTCGGCAATGGCGAGACCTCTTCGATCCGTCGAGGCAGCCAGCGCAGGCCCAACAGAATCAGCACGGTGGTCACCACTTCGACCACCAGTTGCGTCAGCGCCAGGTCCGGCGCCGAGAACCAGACAAAGGTGACACAGGTCATCAGCCCGCAAACGCTGACCATGGTCAGGGCCGCGAGACGGTGATACTTGGCTTGCCAAGCGGCGCCGAGGGCACAGGCAATCGCCAGCAGCCAGAGGATCACGAACACGATCGAGCCCGGAATCTTCGGCCGGTCGCCCCAGCTCAGGCTGCTGTGCAGCATCGGAATCAACCCGGCCAGCACGGCGGCGAGCACCATCAGGAACAATTGAGTTTGCAGGCGCTTGGTGCTGATCCGCCGCTCCAGGCGACGGGCCAGGCGCATCATGATCACCAGGCTGCGTTCGAACAGGCGCTTGCCATTGAACAACCCGATGATCGGTGGGTACTTGAAGCGCCCGCGTTTGAGCTGATTGCGCAGCAACAGGTACAGCACGATGCCGCCGTACATGGCGATCAGGCTCATGATCATCGGCGCGTTCCAGCCGTGCCAGATGGCGAGGCTGTATTCAGGCAGGGTGCCGCCGACCACGGGCAAGGCCGCCGCCGCGAGCAAAGGGCCGACCACTTGCGCGGGAAAGATCCCGACGATCAGGCAGGTGAACACCAGCAGCTCCACCGGTGCGCGCATCCAGCGTGGCGGTTCGTGCGGGGTGTGCGGCAGATCGGTGGCGGTGGGGCCGAAAAAGACGTCGACGGTGAAGCGCAGGGAGTAGGCGACGCTGAACGTGCCGGCGATGGTGGCGATGATCGGCAGGCTCATCTCGACCCAGGCCGTGGCATTGATGAACACGGTTTCGGCGAAGAACATTTCTTTCGAGAGGAAGCCGTTTAGCAGCGGCACGCCAGCCATCGACGCGCTGGCGACCATCGCCAGGGTGGCGGTAAACGGTATGAGTTTGATCAGACCGCTGAGCTTGCGAATGTCCCGGGTGCCACTCTCGTGGTCGATGATCCCGGCGGCCATGAACAGCGAGGCCTTGAACGTGGCGTGGTTGAGGATGTGGAACACCGCGGCCACGGCGGCCAGCGGACTGTTCAGGCCCAGGAGCAGGGTGATCAGGCCCAGGTGGCTGATGGTCGAATAGGCAAGCAAACCCTTGAGGTCGTTCTGGAACATCGCGCAGTACGCGCCGAGCAACAGGGTGCAGGCACCGGCGCCGCCGACGATGTAGAACCATTCTTCACTGCCGGACAGCGATGGCCAGAGCCGCGCGAGCAGAAACACCCCGGCCTTGACCATGGTCGCGGAGTGCAGATAAGCCGAAACCGGGGTCGGCGCCGCCATTGCGTGGGGCAGCCAGAAGTGGAAGGGGAATTGCGCGCTTTTGCTCAAGGCGCCGATCAGGATCAGCGGGAGCAGGATAGGGTAGAGGGCATGTGCGCGAATCAGATCGCCGGCGGCCAGGACCTTGTCCAGGTCATAGCTGCCGACCACATGGCCAAGCAGCATGACCCCCGCCAGCAAACACAAGCCCCCGGCGCCGGTGACCATCAGTGCCATATAGGCACCGCGCCTGGCATCGGCGCGGTGGTGCCAATAGCCGATCAACAGGAACGAGAAGAGGCTGGTCAGTTCCCAGAAAAATACGATCTGGATCAGGTTGCCGGAAATCACCAGCCCGAGCATGGCGCCCATGAATGCCAGGAAAAACGCGAAGAATCGCGGCACCGGATCGTCCGGCGACATGTAGTAGCGCGCATACAGCGAGACCAGCGTGCCGATGCCCAGCACCAGCAGCGAGAACAGCCAGGCAAACCCGTCCATGCGCAGGACAAAGTTCAGGCCCAGGCTCGGCAGCCAGAAGAACTCTTCGCGGATAACGCCGCCATGGGCGATTTGCGGGTACAGGAGGGCGACCTGAATGGTGCCAATCAAGGCAACCAGGCCAGCCAGAAGCGATTCGGTGTTACGCGCGTTGTGCGGCAGCAAGGCCGCGACACAGCTGCCAATAAAAGGCAGAAGCAGTAGAACTATCAGGGACATAGGCTTCTAATCTGCGGAAGTTTGTGAAGCATCATACGTGCCAGCTCCCGGATCGCCAAACGCCAACCTGTGGCAGGATCATACAAGGTAGGCGGGAAAAGCCGATTTTTCATTGTTCAAAGAACAAAGATCGCAGCCTCGTAGGAGCTGCCGAAGGCTGCGATCTTTTGATCTTGCTGTTTTAACGCTCGCCCTCGCGCTCCAATGCATCGTCGACCGCAACGGCACCCTTACCCTTGGTCTTCAACTCACTGACAATCACCGCCGCCACAATCAACCCCGCGCCGAGCAAGGCGATCGCCGGCAAGCGCTCCCCGGCGATACGCCCGACAATCCCGGCCCACACCGGCTCCCCGGCATAAATCAACGTTGCCCGGGTCGGTGAGACGCTTTGCTGCGCCCAGTTCATCGCGACCTGAATCGCCGCACTCGCGGCGCCCAGGCCCAGCGCGCTGCACAACAGTAACCAGGAAAAATCCGGAATGCGCTCTTGCGTCGGCACCACCATCAAGAATGCCAGCACCGACGTGGTCGCCAGTTGCACCACGGTCACCCGGCGCACATCGACTTGCCCGGCGTAGGTGCTGATCAGAATGATCTCTGCGGCAATCGCCACCGCGCTGATCAGCGTTGCAATCTCACCGGGGCTGAAGTTGAAAGAAGCCCCGGAAGGCCCCGACAACAGCATCAACCCGGTAAACGCCAGCATGATCCCGATACTCGGCATCAGCCCCGGCCGTCGTCCCAGCACCAGCCATTGCAGCAGCGGCACAAACGGCACGTATAACGCGGTGATAAACGCCGACTGGCTACTGGGAATGGTCTGCAAACCCACGGTCTGCAAGCCATACCCGAGCATGATCGCCACGCCGATGAAGGCCCCGGCCTTGAGTTCGAACAGGGTCAGTTCCCGCAGTTGGCGCCAGGAGAACAGCGCGACGATGATCGCCGCCGCCGCAAAGCGCAGGCCGACGAAAAACATCGGCCCGCTGACGGTCATGGCGTGCTGGACCAATAAAAAGGTCCCGCCCCACACCATGGTAATCAGCACCAGCACGCACTCGGCCTTGCTGAATCGCGAGAAACGGGAAGAAGCCTGGGGGGAGTTCACCGACGTCATGACCTTGCGCGCTACATAAGGCGGACGCACAATGCGCCCGAAGTTGCGCAGTATACTGCCCAACCCCATCAAGTGAGCAATATAGTGCACAAAGATTCCACCCCGCGGGCTTCGGTCCTCCAGCACGTCAGCCTGAACGTTCGACGCCTGCGCCACGCCGCCGACATGAGCCAGACCGCCCTGGCCGAAAAGTCCGGTGTCAGCCGCCGCATGCTGGTGGCCATCGAGGCCGGCGAGAAAAACGTCAGCCTGACCACCCTTGACCGCGTGGCCGAAGCGTTGAGCGTTGCCTTCAGCGACCTGATCCAGGCCCCGGACGCCCGCGATCCGAGCAGAATTAACGAAGTCGCCTGGGCGGGGACGATTCCTGGCAGCAAAGCGGTTTTACTCTCCAAAGCCACTGCCACTCGTGAAGTGGAGCAATGGGAATGGTGCCTGCAACCGGGCGAGATTTACCCCTCGCAACCGGACGCCGAGGGTTGGAGCGAACAGATCTACGTCTTCGAGGGTTGCCTGACCCTGATGCTCGGCGACACCCCCCATGCAATCGCCGCCGGTGAGTTCTATATGTTTGCCAGCAACCAGCCCCACGCCTATCGCAATGATGGGAATGTGGCAGCGCGGTTTGTGCGTAATGTGGTGATCTGACTGTTTACAGGCCAACAGCGGATAAACACTTTGCTGTTTTGAAGCTGTAGGTGTTTCTCTGAAAGCTATGTAACTACCTGAAAATAAAGGTTTTTAGATTTAGGCATGACTCCTGCAAAAGGTTTTGGGTATTCACCCGGAACCACGGAGTCGGCTCATGACAACTTCACCCCGCACTGCCCATATCATCCGCTCGGATGCCGAGGCCATCGCTGTCGCGCACAAACTCGCCGCTCGCTTCGCCATCGAGGCCAGTGTCCGAGATCGCGAGCGACGCTTGCCAGTGGCCGAGCTCGACGAATTCTCCGCCAGCGGCTTGTGGGGCATCACCGTTCCCAAGGCCTACGGGGGCGCCGGCGTTTCCTATGTGACCGTCGCCGAAGTGATCAAGATCATTTCCGCCGCCGACTCGTCCCTCGGCCAGATCCCGCAAAACCACCTCGGCGTGCTCGACATCCTGTTGCAAACCGCCACCGAGGAGCAGAAGCACTATTACTTCGGCAAAGTCCTGCAGGGCTATCGTTTCGGCAACGCCTTCTCCGAATCCAAAAGTAAAAACGCCGGTGCCTTCGAAACCCGTATTCGCTTCGACAAAGACACCGCACAAATCGACGGCGAGAAGTTCTACTGCACCGGCGCCTTGTTTGCGCACATCGTGCCGGCGGTGGCGGTCAACGAACAGAATCAGGCATTCATTGCCTTCATCGAACGGGACAATCCCGGCCTGACGGTGATCGACAGTTGGGACGGTTTCGGCCAGCGCACCACGGCCAGCGGCGGTGTGACCCTCAACGCGGTGGCCGTGCCGTTGAGCGCGGTGATCCCCGCGCATAAAGCCTTCGACGAGCCCACCGCCGATGGCCCGATCTCACAAATCATCCAGGCTGCCGTGGACACCGGTATCGCCGTCGGCGCCCTGGAAGAAACCAAACGCTACGCCCGCGAAGCCCGGCCATGGATCGACAGCGGCCAGGATCACGGCTGGCAGGACCCCTTCAGCATCGCCGCCATCGGCGACCTCGAATGGCGGGTCCACGGCACCGAAGCGATTCTGAAGAAGGCCGGTCAAGCCATCGACGCTGCGTTGCTCAACGCCAACGAAGACATGGTGGCCCACGCTTCGGTGGTGGTGGCCCAGGCCAAAGTCCTGTCCGCCGACATCGCCTTGCTCGCCAGCAGCAAACTCTTCGAACTGGCCGGCACCCGCTCGGTGCTCGGCAAGTACAACCTCGACCGCCATTGGCGCAACGCCCGGACCCACACCCTGCACGACCCGGCGCGCTGGAAATACCACCTGATCGGCAACTACCTGCTCAACGGCGTGAAGCCTGCGCGCCACGCCTGGAACTGAGGAGCCCACCATGAACGCTTTGACCCAACCGATTATCGCCGGGCAACCCCTGGCCAAAAGTCAGCATGACCTGCACAACGCCCGCAGCCTGCTCGACGCCACCCTGCGTGCCGTCCGCCAACAGGCCCAGGCCACGGACGATCCTTACGTCATCAGCCGCTTCGGCGACTTGCACATTCGTATCGAAGTCGCGGCGGCGTTGCTGGAGCGTGCCGAAGACTTTCTGAACAGTCATGAAGACGACACCGAGATCAGCGTCGCCATCGCCGAATCGTATCTGGCCAGCGCCGACGCCTTGAATGCCGTGAGCAACGCCGAGTTCGAACTCACCGGTCAACGCACGGCATTGCACGGATCGCTGCACGACCCGCTGCGCTGGAAACTGCACCTGATCGGCAACTTCCGCCTCAATGGCATCCATCCCCCAAGCTTGCGGAGTGCTGTTTGATGGCCCGTGAAATTCGTCTTAACGCCTTCGACATGAACTGCGTCGGCCATCAATCGCCCGGTCTCTGGGCGCACCCGCGAGATCGTTCCTGGCAGTACAAGGACCTCGAATACTGGACCGACCTGGCGAAAATCCTTGAGCGCGGCAAGTTCGACGGCTTGTTCATCGCCGACGTGCTGGGCATCTATGACGTCTACAACGGCAACGGCGACGCGGCGATTCGTCAGGCGGCGCAGGTGCCGGTCAATGATCCGCTGCAACTGATCCCGCCGATGGCACTGGTCACCGAGCATTTGGGTTTTGGCCTGACGGCGTCGTTGTCCTTCGAGCATCCGTACCCGTTCGCCCGACGCCTGTCGACCCTCGATCACCTGACCAAGGGCCGCGCCGGCTGGAACATCGTCACCTCGTACCTGGAAAGCGGTGCAAAGAACCTCGGCCAGAAAAACCAAACCGAGCACGACGCCCGTTACGACTTCGCCGAAGAGTACCTGGAGGTTTGCTACAAGCTCTGGGAAGGCAGTTGGGAGGAGGGCGCGATCCTGCGTGATCGTGAGCGGCGGATCTTCAGCGATCCGAGCAAAATTCATGAGATTCAACACGTCGGCAAGCACTTCCAGGTGCCGGGTATTCACCTCTGCGAGCCGTCGCCGCAACGCACGCCCGTGTTGTTTCAGGCCGGCGCATCAAGTCGTGGTAAACAGTTTGCCGCTGAACATGCCGAGTGCGTGTTTGTCGCCGCGCCGTCGAAAGTGCTGCTGAAGAAAACCGTGGCCGACATTCGCCGTCGTGCGGCTGAAGCAGGGCGCGATCCGAAGAAGATCCTGATCTTCAACCTGCAAACGGTGATCCTCGGCGAGACTGACGCCAAGGCCAAAGCCAAGTTCGAGGAATACAAAACCTGGGTCAGCTACGAAGGCGCGATGGCGCTGATTTCGGGCTGGACCGGCATCGATTTCAGCCAGTTCAAACCGGATGAGCCGCTCAAACACGTGCACACCAACGCCATTCAATCGGCGGTGGAAGCGTTCTCCACGGCGGACCCGAGCAAGGTCTGGACCCCGAATGAATTGGCCGATTGGGTGGGGATCGGCGGGTTTGGGCCGTTGTTCGTCGGCAGCCCGGAAACCGTTGCCGATTTGTTGCAGGAGTGGGTCGAGGATACGGATGTGGACGGCTTCAACCTGGCCTACGCGTTGACCCACGAAACCTTTATCGACGCCGTGGAATTGCTGGTGCCGGAGTTGCAAAAACGCGGGGCCTACAAAACCGAATACGCGCCGGGGACCTTGCGTGAGAAGTTGTTCGGCGACGGGCCGCGCTTGCCGGAGATTCATCCGGGGGCGGGGTATCGGGATTTGGCAGGGTTGCGCCAGCAGGCGAAAAAAGTGCAGTCCGCCTAAACATCGCAGCCCAACACCACCCCCTTGTGGGAGCGGGCTTGCTCGCGAAGGGGCCGGCACATTCAGCATTGATGGCAACAGATCCACCGCTTTCGCGAGCAAGCCCCACATTGGATGGCGGTTGTTCTACAGATTTCGGCCCAGCGGACCACCGCACGCTTTTGCCCATGAACAGGAGGTCAACCCATGAGCGTGCACGAACTCAAACGTCCGCCCACTGCGGACAGCGCCGAGTGGCAGGTCAATGTGCCCCAGGCTCTGGAGCAATTGCGTCACTGGGGACAGGTCAGTCCGTTGCAACCGGCGCTGCGGCACAAGCGGCATGGTCAGTGGTTTGTCTGGCGCTGGATCGATGCCTTGCGCGATGTCGAGCGTCTGGCCGATGGCTTGCGTCAGCAAGGTTTTACCGAAGATTCACGGCTGGTCCTGAGCGGCGCTTTCGAACCGGATCTATTACTGCTGGCATTGGCTGCCCGGCATGTCGGCGGAGAAGTGCTGACGCTGCCCGACACCCTCGACACCGAGGCGTTGCACACAGCGCTGTGGCGCAGTCGTCCTACCCACGCCTTTATCCAGGGGCGGCAAACCCGGCAACTGTGGCTCAACCACGGCCAAACGCTACTGGATTTTGCCCAGTTGCTTGGCCCGGTGGAGTCGCCGCAACGCCTGCGCCTCGGCGTTTTCGGCGCCCAGCTCTGGAGCGAAGAGGGCACCCAGTGGCAGGACGGTCTTGGCGTGTTGCTCGGCCAATGGCTCACCAGCGGCCAATCCCTGGCCTTCCCGGAAAGCCCCGGCAGCGCCAGTCGTGATCGCCGAGAAGTCGCGCCCTCCGGGCTGCTGCTGTCCGCCGAACGCCTGCAACGGCTGGCCGACGACATCGACAGCCGCCTCGCCCCGCAGGGCACTTGGCGCCGACGTTTGTGCGACTGGGCCATCGCTCACCCCGAGAAAGGCCTGCAACGGCTGATCAAAAACCGCGTTCGCCGGCTGCTGGGTTTTCAGAACCTGGATTTCATCTGGCAAGCGACCCGCACCCCCGGCGCTTACACCGAGCCGACCTGGCTAGCCGAATTCAAACGGGATATCGCATGAGCTCGACCGATTCCATCCTGCAAGTCAGCGGCATTTCCCTGTCGTTCAAAGGCGTGAAGGCGATCAACGAATTGTCCTTCGACGTGCGCCGTGGCGAGATCTGCGCGCTGATCGGCCCCAACGGCGCGGGCAAGAGTTCGCTGCTCAATGTGCTGAATGGCGTGTACCGCTTTGACGCCTGCTCCATCGTCTTTGAGCAGCAACCATTCAAACGCATCGACCCGCTGACCGCCGCCCGCCGGGGCATCGGTCGCACGTTCCAGAACAACGCACTGTTCAAGAAGATGAGCGTGATCGACAACATCCTCACCGGTCTGTCCCGACACTTGCGCAGCCGCTTCATCGAACAAGCCCTCAACCTGCCGCGCGCCCGACGCGAGGCCGAGGATTTCCGCCAGCAGGCCCAAGGCATTCTCGAATTCCTCGAACTGCAAGCCCATCGCGACGTGCCGGTTGGCAATCTGTCCTATGGCCTGCAAAAGCGTGTCGAGTTGGGCCGTGCCTTGATCGCCGGACCGCGCCTGTTGCTGCTCGACGAACCGATGGCCGGAATGAACGCCGAAGAAAAACAGGAAATGGCGCGTTTCATTGCTGACATCAACCGCGACCTCGGCACCACCGTGGTGTTGATCGAACACGACATGAGCGTGGTCATGGGCCTGTCCGACCATGTGGTGGTGCTCGATTACGGGCGCAAGGTCGGCGACGGCACGCCCGCCGAAGTGCAGGCCGATCCCGACGTGATCGCGGCGTATCTGGGAGTGGTGCACTGATGACGTTCTTCTTCGAAACCCTGCTCGGCGGCTTGCTCGCCGGCACCCTGTATTCGCTGGTCGCCATCGGTTTTGTGCTGATCTACAAGGCCAGCGGCGTGTTCAATTTCGCCCAGGGCGCGATGCTGCTGTTCGCCGCGCTGACCTTCGTCAGCCTGCATGACCAAGGTGTGCCATTTGCGTTGGCGCTGTTGCTGACGGTGGTGGTGATGATCATTGGCGCATTGCTGATCGAACGGCTGGTGCTGCGGCCCTTGGTCAATCGTTCGCAAATCACCCTGTTCATGGCCACGTTGGGGCTGTCGTTCATCATCGAAGGCCTGGCCCAGGGGCTGATGGGCTCGCAGGTGCGGGCGCTGGACCTGGGGATCGACGACGTGCCGATTTTCATCGGCGGGATGATGGTCAGTCAGTTCGACCTGATCGCCGCCGCTGCGGCCATCGTGCTGGTGACGGTGCTGGCGTTGTTGTTCAACAAGACCCGGATCGGTGTGTCCCTGCGCGCCGTGGCGGATGACACCACCGCCGCGCTGTCGATCGGCATCAACCTCAACCGCATCTGGCAGATCGTCTGGGCGGTGGCCGGTGTGGTCGGGTTGGTGGCCGGATTGCTCTGGGGCGCGCGCCAAGGGGTGCAGTTTTCCCTGTCGCTGGTGGTGCTCAAGGCCTTGCCGGTGTTGATCATTGGTGGTTTTACCTCGATTGGCGGGGCGATTGTCGGCGGGCTGATTGTTGGCGCGGCGGAGAATCTTGCCGAGGTCTACATCGGCCCGCTGATCGGCGGCGGCATCACGCCGTGGTTCGCTTACGTCCTGGCCCTGGCCTTCCTCTACATCCGTCCCGCCGGCCTGTTCGGCGAGCGCGCCATCGAGCGAGTCTGAACCCATGTCGATTTCCCTTACCCGCGAAACCGCGCCGTCGGTGCTGGTCCAGCGTCGTGTGCCCATTGGGCTTGGCGTTTTACTGTTGATCGCCTTCATCGGCGTACCGCTGACCGGCAATGACTATTGGCTCAACGCGATTCTGATTCCGTTCCTGGTGCTGTCCCTGGCCGGGCTCGGGCTGAATCTGCTGACCGGTTACACCGGCCAGACATCGGTCGGAGCGGCCGGATTCATGGCAGTCGGTGCTTTTGCGACTTACGGTTTTCTGCTGCGATTGCCCGAACTGGGTTTGCCGGTGGCGTTGCTGGGCGGCGGATTGATCAGTGCGGTGGTGGGCTTTGTCTTCGGCTTGCCGAGTTCGCGGATCAAGGGTTTTTACCTGATGGTCACCACGTTGGCCGCGCAATTCTTCCTCGAATGGCTGTTCGTCAAATTCCCCTGGTTCTACAACTACGGCTCGTCCGGGACCATTTCCGCGCCGAAACTGGCGCTGTTCGGCCATGACTTGAACACCCCCGTCGGCCGCTATTTGCTGACCCTGACCACGGTGCTGCTATTGACCTGGATCGCGGTCAACCTGGTGAAAAGCCAGATCGGCCGCAACTGGATGGCGATCCGCGACATGGACACCGCCGCCGCCGTGATCGGCATCCCGGTGGTGCGTTACAAATACCTCGCGTTCTCCGTCAGTTCGTTCTACCTCGGCATCGCCGGGGCGCTGTGGGCCTTCGCCTATCTGGGCACGGCAAGCGCCAGCAGCTTCGATATCAATCGTTCGTTCCAGATCCTGTTCATCATCATTATCGGCGGCATGGGCAGCATCGCCGGCAACTTCGTCGGCGCGGCGTTTATCAGCCTGCTGCCGATTCTGCTCAGCCACGCCGGGCAAGCCTTGTTCGGCGGTTCGGTGGACGCCGGGCAATTGCAAAACCTGCAAAAAATCATCTTTGGCGTATTGATCATCCTGTTCCTGATCAAGGAACCGGAAGGCTTGATTCGCCTGCTGAGCAACCTTCGTGAACGGCTGCGTCACTGGCCGCTGCGCTTCTGAATTCCCAACCTATTAGAGAGACAACATGCGTGCATCCTTGAAACGTTCGTTGGCCGGCGCCGCGTTGACGCTGGCAGTTTTCGGCAGTGCGGTGCCGATGGTCCAGGCCTCGGCGGACCAGCAATTTTTCCCGTTGGCCACCTACCGGGTTGGCGCTTACGCCTCCAGCGGCGTGCAGGTGTGGGCCGGGATGCTCGATTACCTAAACTACATCAACGAGGTAGAAGGCGGGATCAACGGGGTGAAACTGGTTTGGCAGGAATGCGAAACCGAGTGGACGGCGGAGAAGGGCATCGAGTGTTATGAGCGCTTCAAGAAAGGCCTGGACGGCGCGCCGGTGGCGATCTATTCCCCTAATGGCGCGCCGGCGGCCTATGCCCTGAGCGAACGGGCCGAGGTCGACAAGATCCCGTTGATCACCCTCGGTTACGGCCGCACCGAAGCCACCGATGGCACGGTGTTCCCCTACAACTTCCCGGTGATGCTGACCTTCTACAGCGAGGCGTCGAGCCTGATCAATTACATCGCCCAACGGGAGGGCGGCTTCGACAAACTCAAGGGCAAGAAAATCGCCACGGTCTATCACGACTCGGCTTACGGCCGCGAAACCCTCGGTCCGCTGAAGTTATTGGCCGAGAAGTACGGCTTCGAGAACATCCAGATTCCGGTGGCCGATCCGGGCAACGAGCAGTCCGCACAATGGCGGCAGGTTCGTCAGCTCAACCCGGACTGGGTGTTCCTGCGCACGTGGGGCGTGTCGACGCCAGTGGCGGTCAAGACCGCCGCGCGTTTCGGCTTTCCGGTGGACCATATCGTCGGCGACATCTGGGCCAGTTCCAGCGAAGACGTATTGCCGGCCGGCGCCGCCGCCAAAGGTTATCTGGCACTGACGCCATACCCGGCAGGCACCGATTTCGAGATCCACAAACGCCTCAAGCAGTACATCCTCGACAAGGGCAAAAGCGACCTCAAGGACCTGAAGAATTTCGGCAGCGTCTACTACAACTCCGGGCTGGTGAATGCCGCCGTGATGGTCGAAGCCATCCGCACGGCCCAAGGCAAGTTTGGCAAGCGTCCGTTGAATGGCGAGGAGGGGCGCTGGGGCCTGGAGCACTTGAACATCGACGACGCGCGGCTCAAGGACATGGGCTATTTCGGGCTGATGCAGAACCTCAAGCTGTCGTGCAAGGACCACGAGGGCGGCGGTTCGGCGCGGGTCCAGCAGTGGGATGGCGCGAACTGGACGCTGATCAGCGACTGGATTGCAGCGGATCGCGCGTTGCTGCGGCCGTTGATCGACGAGAAGTCCGCGGCGTTCGCCAAGGAAAAAGGCCTGACACCACGCACCTGCACCGGGGATGAATAAACCATGAGCCACGCCGCCAGCGACATTGCTGCCAATGATCTGTTGCAGGTCAACGACATCGAAGTGATCTACGACGGCGCGATCCTCGCCGTGGCCGGGGTGTCGCTGACGGTGCCCAAGGGCGGCATCGTTGCGTTGCTGGGTGCCAACGGCGCCGGCAAAAGCACCACGCTCAAGGCGATTTCCGGGCTGGAGCGGGCCGAACGGGCGGAGGTCAGTCGCGGCAGCATCGCGTTTTTCGGGCGTGATTTGGCCGGCGTCGATCCGAGCGTGCGGGTGCGCCAGGGCATGGTGCATGTGCTGGAGGGCCGGCATGTGTTCCCGCAATTGACGGTGGAGGACAACCTGCGCAGCGGCGGGTTTGTCCGGCGTTTGAGTCGTCAGGACATGGCCCGGGACCTGGAGCGGATCTACGCCTGGTTCCCAAGGCTGAAAACCAAGCGCAAGACTCAGGCCGGGCTGACGTCCGGGGGCGAACAGCAGATGGTTGCCATCGGGCGGGCATTGATGACGCGTCCTACTTTGGTACTGCTCGATGAACCTTCCATGGGTTTGGCGCCTATTATCGTCCAGGAGATTTTCGAGATCGTCGCCCAGCTTAATCGCGACGCGCAGGTGAGCTTCCTGATCGCGGAGCAAAACATTAATGTGGCGCTCAAGTACGCGTCCCAGGCGTATGTGCTCGACACCGGGCGCGTGGTGTTGTCCGGAACCGCCGAAGAACTGTTGGCCCGGGGCGACTTGCATGACTTCTATTTAGGCAAACACTGACCGTGAGAACGCCATGAATCAAACCCCCAGCGGACAGGCGACCGACGCCATCCGCCACGCCGACATCCTGATCATTGGCGGCGGCCTCAGCGGCGCGATGCTGGCGGCGCAGTTGCTGCGGTTGCCCGGCAAGCGCCAATTGCTGGTAATCGAACCCCGGGCCGAACTGGGCCGGGGCGAGGCCTACAGCGCGGTCGAGTTGGGCCATACGCTGAACGGTAATGCGGCGCGGATGAGCGTCGATCCGGACAACGCCGATGATCTGACCCAATGGCTGACCGCGTACATCGCCGCTGGTGGCTGGCCCGAATCTGACCAACAGCACGTGCCGATCAGCGAGCTGTTCCCGCCCAGGGGAATTTTTTGGCTTGTACGTGCAGCAGCGTTTGGCTGAGGCGCAAGCGGTGGGCGTGTTAAATGGCTCTTCAGTTGAGCATGTGCGGGCCGAAGTGGTTGATCTGCAAACTCACGTCGATTCGGTAACGCTGACCTTGAGCGATGGTCAATGTGTGCAAGGTGCGTTCGCGGTGTTGGCCACCGGGATGTTTCCTGCGGCGCGCACGCCGCAGACCGAATCCAGCGGCTTGAACGCGGCAGCGCTTGATCCGTGGGATGTGACCGCCATGCGGCAACTCGACCCGCAAGCCACCGTGCTGATCATCGGCTCGGGCCTGACCATGGTCGATGCGGTGGTGTCGCTGGAGCAGGCCGGGCATCGCGGGCCGATCGAGGTGTTTTCCCGTCACGGGTTGTTGCCCCATGTAAGACGCCAGCCTCCGGCCTGGGTGGATTTTCTGGCCGAGGACCACAGCATTCGCACACCGCGTCAGTTGCTGCGTGAACTGCGTAAGCATTGCAAGGATGCCATCGCCCAAGGCATCGACTGGCAATCGCCGCTCGACACGGTGCGGGCGCATATCGGCCGGTTGTGGAGTCAGGCGACAGACGTGCAACGCCGTCAGTTTGTGCGGCATGTCAGGCCGTGGTGGGAGAGTCATCATCATCGTTCGCCACCGTTGAGTGCGGCGTTGGTGGACAGGCTGCACGGGGAAGGGCGGTTGCGGATTCACGCCGCATCATTCAAAGGGCTGGAGCCTGGCTTGAACGGTGACGTGCGCATCCGCATCCGGCGTCGTGGCGAAGCCGAAACGGTGATCGTCAGCGGCGCGGCGTTGATCAATTCCAGCGGCATCGAATACGACTGGCGGCGGGTCGCGCGGCCGTTGCCACAGCAATTGCTGGGGCGTGGCCTGATCCAGCCGGGGCCATTGGCGTTGGGGATTGCGGCGGCGCCGGATGGCGCGGTGCTGGACGCCGAGGGGCAGGTCGCCCAACGGTTATTTGCCATGGGGCCGCCGTTGCGCGGTATGTGGTGGGAAAGCACGGCGGTGACGGATGTGGCGAGCCAGGCCAAGGCCTTGGCGGCGCGGTTGGCGGGTTAAAGCATCAGACACAATAAACCCCGGAGTGCCCCGGGGTTTGTTGTTTGAAACGGCACAAACTTACGAATCGATACGTTGATACTTCGAACCGAACTCAGGGCGGTTTTCCGCGACGAAGAGTTTGGTTTGTTCAGCGTTCTGTTGCAGGTTCACGCTGCCTTTATGTTCGGTGTCGATACCGACGGTGTTGACGTTCAGGGTTGCTGGTTGGGTGACGCTGGCGTGCGGTGCGGCGAAGGCCGAGGTGGCGCCGAGGACTGTCAGGGCAAAGGTCAGACCGATGATGCGTTTCATGGTGATGCTCCAGAGTGGGGGAAGAAGATGTGGCCACTCTAGTGCTGGGGCGCGGCGATGAAAAAACACCCTTGCGCATAGTCGATATCAAGAGCATTGATCCCCGGTCAGCGTGGCGCGTTGTCCGCCAGCCAGCGCTGCTTGAGTTGCGCCAGGCGTCCGTCGCGGTTCATGGCGTCCAGCGCCTGTTGCCAGCGAGCGACCTGATGAGCATCGGTTTGCAGGGAAAACGCGATGTAGGTGCCTTGCTTCATCAGCGACATCTGGTAGTGCAATTGACTGGGCGATAACCCTTCCTCCCGGGCCAACGTGGCGTAGGACAGCGTGTCGGCGACCACGAAGTCCGCGCGTCCCAGGCGCAGCAGCCGCATCATCTGCTCAGGCGTTTCCACGCCGTACAGGTTGTTCAGCCCCTGCTTTTGCAGGTAATCGTAGGCCAGCCATTTGCGCGGTACGGCGATCCGCCCCAGGCTATCGGCCTGGGTCAGGCTGTGCACCGGTGGCTGCTTGTCGGTGGCGGCGTAGAGCGCCGTTTCCACGTCCAGCAACGGCCCGACCCACTGGTACTGCGCGTCCCGCTCGGCAGTGCGTAACACGGTAAACACTGCCGTGTCGGGCTCGGTGCTGGCAACGCGCAGGGCTCGCAGCAGCGGGATCTGTTGCAACTGGACCTGATCGCCGGTTTGTTCGGCCAGTGCGCGTACCACATCCACGCCAAACCCCACCAATTCGCCGCCCTGCTGGAAATGCAGCGGTGGATGGTTATCGGTGAGCATCCGCAGATCGGCCGCGACGGCGCTCAACGACAGGAGGGACAACAGGCAGCCGACGAAGCGTTTCATGAATCATCCTTGATGAGGTGAAGCGCAAAGCTTAGTACGAAGGTGCCAGGACTGTCCCGGGAATTGTCGGGGCTTATGTGTCAGATCAGGGCTTAAGGGCAGCGCTTTCAGCCATGGGCGCGCGCTCGGCAGACACCGTCGCGGCGCTTTGGCCGCATCCCGCCGCAGGAAGATCCCAGGGCGTTTGCCAACGCCGTTATCGACGCTGATCATCGGTAATACCGCGCAGGATCGTTCCCATGCGGCGGCGAAAAGTCAAAAGATCGCAGCCTTCGACAGCTCCTGCGGGAATACGCATTCCAAAACGTAGGAGTTGCCGAAGGCTGCGATCTTTTGCTGGTGAAGGGGATTACGCGTTTTGCAGCATGTCGATGAGCTTCTCTGGCCAGAACGTTTCGGCAGTGGCTTGCAGTTCGGTCACCGACCACCACTTGTGCTCGGTCATCACCCGCGCTTCATCGATAGTCCAGCCCTCACGGGACAGTTGCTCACTGGCGGTGTGAACCACGAAATAGTGCTCCACGGACAAGACCGTTTCGCCACTGGGCAACATCATCGAAAAATGCCGTTCACTCACGCAATCGCCCACGGTGTCGACTCGCAAGCCGGTTTCCTCCCGCAGCTCGCGAATGGCCGCCGCTTCGAAAGTTTCACCGTCCTCCACGCCACCCCCAGGCGTTGCCCAGTAATCTCGACCGTCAAGGGCATCGCCCTTGTGCTGGAAGCGAAAGAGCAGCACTTGATGGGCGGGGTTGATCACGAGGAGTCTTGCGGCGTTGCGTTGGCGCATGGGATTTCTCTTTCCATAGAGGGCAGTGAGCCGAAGCAATAGCTTCGGCTCTCCACGTTACAACTTACTTAAGAATTGTCACGCAACCACTTGATAACACGGCACATAAGCCGCGCCACCCGGCAGTTTCATCCGGTGCTGGGCGACGAACGCCTTGAGCAGTTGATCCAGCGGCTGCATCACCGCCGCGTCGCCACGGATCTGGTACGGCCCGTGTTCTTCGATCAGGCGGATGCCCTTGTCCTTGACGTTGCCGGCGACGATGCCGGAGAACGCCCGGCGCAGGTTGGCGGCCAGTTCGTGGGGCGGCAATTGGCGGCTCAGTTGCAGGCTGGCCATGTTTTCATGGGTCGGATCGAAGGGGCGCTGGAAGCCTTCGTCGATCTTCAGCAGCCAGTTGAAATGAAACGCGTCGTTGCGCTCGCGGCGGAACTGCTTGACCTCTTTCAGGCCGGCGGTCATGTGCCGCGCCACTTCCGCCGGGTCGTCGATGATGATCGTGTAGTGCTGTTTCGCGGCGTCCCCCAGGGTGGCGCCGACGAACGCGTCCAGTTGCTCAAGGTACGGCGCCGCGTGTTTCGGCCCGGTGAGGACGACCGGGAAGGGCAGGCCTTCGTTGTCCGGGTGCATCAGGATGCCGAGCAGGTACAGGAATTCCTCGGCGGTACCGGCGCCGCCCGGGAAGATGATGATGCCGTGGCCGACGCGCACAAACGCTTCCAGGCGTTTTTCGATGTCCGGCAGGATCACCAGTTCGTTGACGATCGGGTTCGGTGCTTCGGCGGCAATGATCCCCGGCTCGGTCAGGCCCAGGTAGCGGCCGCCGTGGATGCGTTGCTTGGCGTGGGCAATGGTCGCGCCTTTCATTGGGCCTTTCATCACGCCGGGGCCGCAACCGGTGCAGATGTCGAGGCTGCGCAGGCCCAGTTCGTGGCCGACTTTCTTGGTGTATTTGTATTCTTCGGTGTTGATCGAGTGGCCACCCCAGCACACGACGATCTTCGGCTCAACGCCGGGGCGCAGGGTGCGGGCGTTGCGCAGCAGGTGGAAGACGTAGTCGCTGATGCCCTGGGAGGTGCTCAAGTCGATGCGCTGGGCATCGAGTTCGTTTTCGGTGTAGACGATGTCGCGCAGGGCGCTGAACAGCATTTCCCGGGTGCTGGCGATCATTTCGCCGTCGACGAATGCGTCAGCCGGGGCGTTCAGCAGTTCGAGGCGCACGCCGCGATCTTGCTGGTGAATGCGGATTTCGAAGTCTTTATAGGCTTCGAGGATGGTCTTGGCGTTATCAACGTGGGCGCCGGTGTTGAGGATGGCCAGGGCGCACTGGCGGAACAAAGTGTAGGTGCTGCCGGAACCGGCTTCGCTCAGTTGCTGAACTTCACGTTGGGACAGGGTTTCCAGGCTGCCTTTAGGGCTGACCGAGGCGTTGATTACTTGTCGTTGGGACATTCAATGATCCTTAAAACGATGCCGTTCATAAAAGGAGGAGCGATTGGCATCCGAATAAAATGTATCCATGAAAGAAGATGGCACGAACTACAGGGTCTCGCCATGCTCTCCTTTTGACGATGAAAAGATGAAAAGGAGCCCCAGCATAGCTAAATCCCCCACAGAGGCGATAATGCGCGCACGCTTTTCGCTCACTGAGCCTTTTACCATTGATGCAGGGACCCCCTCCAAAATGTTCGAAATCCAGCCGATGAATGCCGAAACCTTTCGACGCCAGACCCGGCGCAGCACGGTGATCATTGCCCTGATTTTCCTGGCGCTGGCCATGCTGCTGTCGACCACGGCGGTCGCGTTGTTCGGCGAACCGGGCGGCGACAACCTGCGCTTTAACGTCGGCGGCGTGTTTATCGCGGTGTTGCTGATGGCGGCGCTGATGCGCGGCAAGTTCTGGAGTCAGGAATGGATGGCCCCGGCGGTGTATGGCTGGCGGCTCAAACGCAGCCTGATGCGTGTTACCAACGTCATGCACCAGGTGACGGCGGCGGTGGAGAAGGACGACCCGAACGCCATGAAGTTGTTGCGTTTCTATCACTTGGGGTTGAACCAGATGCATGAACTGGATGGCAACTCCAGCGATCACAGCCAGTTGACCCGGGAAATGGATCAACACAAGGCGCGTATGGACGCGTTGGGCCTCGATACCGAACAAACGCGATTGAATCCGGCGTGGCTTGAGGCCGTGAAGCAGATGCCGCGCTAAAGCCTGGCCTAATCTGCTCGATGATCAGGCATAGTTACGCGGTCGATTGGTCAAAGACGCGATCAGGAAGTATCGCTTCTTCAACAGGATTCAGGGAGCGTCATGGGACACCCATCCGTTAAAGCCCGGTTTGAAAACCTTCAGCCCACGGCGACGCTGCTGGCCGAGCAGGTTGAGGCCAAGCTCAAAGTTCGTTATGCCGTGGTTTTGCTGGTTGCGGTGTGCCTGTCGATGACAGCCATCGCGATCTGGGAAGGCTGGAACTCGCGTCAGTACCACTTGCATGACAAAGAAGTGGCGATGTCCAACCTCGCACAAACCCTCGCTTCCCAGGCACAGGCTTCGATCAAACAGGCCGATACGCTGTTGTTTACCCTGGTGGATCGCCTCGAAACCGATGGCATGGGCCCGGCACAAATCCCGCGCCTGCAACGTTTGCTCAGCGCCCAGCGCAGCGAATTGTCCCAGCTCCACGGATTGTTCATTTACGACGAAAACGGTCGCTGGATCGCCAATTCCAACGGTGCGTCCGTGCCGGACGCGAACAACGCCGACCGTGAATATTTCATCTTCCATCGTGATCACACTGACCGTGGCCCGCATATTGGCCCGTCAATAAAAAGCCGTTCGACCAGCGAATGGATCATGACCGTTTCACGCCGGATCAATCATCCCGACGGCAGTTTTGCCGGTGTGGCGCTGGCAACGATCTATCTCAACCATTTCCTTGAACTGTACGACAGCATCGACATGGGCAATAACGGCGTGATCAACCTGATCGCCAACAACGCCACGATTGTGGTGCGTCGTCCGTTTAACGAGTCTGACATCGGCAGCAGCGTCGCCAAGGGGCCGCTGTTTACCCAGTTGCTGCCCATCGGCAATTTCGGCACGGCTACCGTCAGGTCGGTGATTGACGGCGTCGAGCGGGTGGTGGGGTTTCGCCGGGTCGAGGGTTATCCGCTGATCGTTTTCGCGGCACTGAACAAGGAAGAAGTCCTGGCCGGCTGGCGCGACGAGGCCATGAACAGTGCGGTGATCGTGGCGTTGCTGCTGACGTTTCTTGGCGCGCTCGGTTATCGGCTGATTCGCGTCATGAATCAGCAGAATCACATTCAAAGCGAGTTGCTGGGGGCCCAGGAAAAACTTATCGAGGTCAATCGCAGCCTGGAATTGCTGGCGCTGGAGGACGCGTTGACGGGGCTGTCCAACCGGCGTCAGTTTGACCTGTTCATGGTGGCGGAAATGGGCCGCTCCCGACGCAGCCAGACCGGTCTGGCACTGCTGATGATCGATGTCGATTTCTTCAAGCTGTTCAACGATCACTATGGGCATCTGGCCGGTGACGAGTGTTTGCGCAATGTCAGCGCCATCATCAAGGACAACATCAAGCGCCCAGGCGATCTGGCGGCGCGTTATGGCGGCGAAGAGTTTGCGGTGGTGCTGCCGGGTACTGACTATGTCGGCGCCTTCCTGGTGGCGGAAAAAATCCGCCGCGCGGTTCAGATGGCCGGCATCAAGCACAGCGAAAGCGCGGAAGGTACGATCACCGTCAGCCTGGGGGTTTGCGCTTACGACCCGGCGTCGCAAGCGACGGCGGACGACTTGATCGGCGCGGCGGACAAGGCGTTGTACGTCGCCAAGGCCAGTGGCCGGAACATGAGCGTCATTGCCAACTGAATTCAGACAAAGCGGTCATTGCCCTGGACGAGTCGGGTCGCGAGCCAGGTTTGCTTGAGTTTTTCCAGCCACCAGCCGAGGGCGCGACCGTCATGGTCGCCACGCCAGCCGGCGTAGAGGATGTTCGGTTCGCGTGGGTCGGCCATCTGTTTTTCCACCAGCGTGCCGTTCTTCAGTAAGGCGCCGACGCGATGCCGGGGCAGCCAGCCGACGCCCAAACCGTCGCATTGGGCGAGGATTTTGCTGCGCATGGTTGGCACGGCGAGCATCGGTTGTCCGCCGGAAACGCCATACGTGCTGCCTTCAGTGGCTCTGGAGGAGTCGGCCACGACAATCGCCCGGTGTTGCGTCACCAGGGCCCGGGAAATCGGTTCTTTGGCCTTGGCCAATGGGTGTTTGGGCGAAACAGCGAACACCCACTCCATTTCCCCCAGTTGCATCCAGCGCAATGACGGGATGGCTGGTGGTTCGTTGGTGGCGCCGATGATCAGGTCGGCGCGTCCTTCACGCAGGGCTTCCCAGACCCCTTTGAGCACTTCCTGAGTGATGCGCAGCGGCACGCCGGATTCCAGCGCGTCGAACTCGTGGATCACCGGGATCAAGGTCTCGAACTCCAGCAGTTCATCAGTGACGATCCACAATCGGCTCTCCCAACCGCTGGCGACTTGTTGCACCCGTTGGGTCAGCCGGGAGACGTCCTGCATCAGCCGCGCGGCTTCGTTGACCAGCAACTCGCCGGCCGCGGTGAGTTGCAAACGGTAGCGACGGCGGTCGAACAGCAGGGCATCGAAGCGTTCTTCCAGTTGTCGCGCGGCGTAGGACACGGTCGAGGGTGCTTTGCCCAAATGGGCGGCGGCGCGGGACAGGCTGCCGGTTTCGCGGATGGCTTGCAGCAGGGTCAGGTCTTCAATCGATAGCATTTCTGATCCTCGAAGATCAAAAGATCGCAGCCTTCGGCAGCTCCTACGGGGTACGCCTGCAGGAGCTGCCGAAGGCTGCGATCTTTTACGTTTTTCAGGCCGCCCGGCGCAAACGCCACAACCGAATCAACCGAACGTAAACCGCCAGGTTCACCGCCAGCACCACGCTGCCCAGGCCCAACTGAATCGTCGGCGTCAGCCCGGCCGGGTAAATCACCGGCAACACGTAATGCTCGATGAAACCTCCGCCATACGCCGTTTGCCCGGCGGCCTCGCGCATCAGGTTTTCCCAGTACGTCAGCGGGCAGGTCAGGTGAAAGACTTCGACGATCACGCCCCATGTGGCGGCGGGGACGTGCCACCAGATCAGGTGGCGCCATTTGAGCACCAGCAGCCCGCCGAACAGCACGAACAAAATGAACGATAGGTGAAACAGCACCAGCCCGTCGGCGGCGATTCGGTAAAGCATGTCGACTCCCTGACTCTTCAAGTGAATCGCTGCATGTTACTCGGGCTGGTGGTCCGGGCTCTATCGATTCAACGCCGCCAGCACGTCTTTCAGGCGCCGCACGGTGCTTTCGCCGCTGCGTTGCATGGGGGCGCGCAGTTCATCGCCGATCAGGCCTTGCAGGGCCAGGGCGGTTTTGACGGGGGCTGGGTTGGGTTCGACAAACAGGCTCTGGATCAGCGGCAGCAATTGAAAGAATGTCGTTCGGCCGGCGACGAGTTGGTGGTCGCGCAGTTGTTGGTACAGCGCCACGAACAGCTCTGGATGCACATGAGCCGACGCGGCAATCGCACCGGTGGCGCCCAGGCACAAGGCATTGAAGATTTGCGGGTCTTCACCGCACAGCACGTCGACCTTGCCACTGGCCAACAGCGCCAGGGTTGTGGCGTGGTTGCCGCCGCAGTCCTTGATTGCCACGATCCGCTCATGGGCGGTGATGTTTAGCAAGGTCGCCTGCTCGAACGCCACACCGGTTCGGTAAGGGATGTCGTAGAGAATGATCGGGACGCTGGAGGCATCGGCGACGGTATTGAAAAAAGCTTCAAGGCCCGCCTGGGACGGACGGATGTAATACGGCGGCGGCACCAGCAGGCCGGCCAGGGGGCGTTTGAGGATTTCGCTCTGGAACTGCAACAGCTCGGTCAGGTTATTGCCGGCCAGGCCCATGACGACGCGGTTCGCCGGCACTTGCTCAAGCACCGCATCGAGTACCGCCAATTGTTCATGTTTGCCCAGCGCCGCCGCTTCCCCGGTGGTGCCGCAGACCACGATGCCATCCACGCCGCTTTCCAGCAGATGGCTGACCAGCCGCCGCAACCCGACAAAATCGATGGCGCCGTTGTGAAAAGGCGTGACGATGGGGACCCAGATACCTTGAAACGATGACATGTACGTGCTCCTGAAGGTTGACCGATTTCGTCACCGTCAGAAGCGTAGAAGGAAGTAAGCAAGGGAAGGGTGCCCGTCGCGCTCAATGTCCTGTCAGCTCATCTGACGGGACAGCGCGCCCCGGTCACATGAGCGACTGTTTCTTCGATTTGAGGGCGTGCGCAACGCAACCTTGCGCCTTGGCATTCAAGCCAATGACGACAGTGTTGAAGTTGAAGGTTGCGGACATATTGCGTTACACCCTGAATGAGGCGCTCAGTTTTAAAAGGCGCGGACGTGTTTGTCAATCAGGCTTTTTAATCCCGAAAATCGGCGAACTCGGCGCGCATCCGTCCATTGTGCTTTGCCAGGTACAGCAGTTTGTCTACCTGTTCGACGAAGTTCAGTGCGCTATCCCCCAGATGTACCACGGTGGTGCCCACTCCCAGACTTAGGGTGATCAACGCTGAAACCGCCGAACATTCATGGGGGATGTGCTGCTGGCGAATCAAGTGCAGGCATTTGCGCGCCACCAGTCCGGCCGACTCGGCATCGGTTTCCGGCAGCAGCCAGATGAACTCTTCGCCGCCGATCCGGGCGATGAAATCCCTCGGCCGGTTGGCGGCCAGGGACAAGGTCTGCGCCACGCGCCGCAGGCATTCGTCACCCTGAAGGTGCCCGTAGTGATCGTTGTACTGCTTGAAGTAATCGATATCCAGAATCAGCAAGGACAGCGGCAGCCCGGTGCGCTGGGCGTTGCTCCATTCACGCTCCAGCACCGTGTCGAACATGCGTCGGTTGGCGATGCCGGTGAGGCCGTCCTGGAATGAATATTCTTCAAGCTGTTTTTGCAGGCGAACCAAGTGTTCTTCGGTTTTCTTGCGCTCGCTGATGTCGAACATGAAACCCACCAGCGCCTCCACTTCGCCGTCCTTGCGGACCACGTGCACCACATCGCGAATCCACACGTAGTCGCCGCTTTCAGTCAGCGCTCGATAGTCGGCCTCGTGGTCGACCCCGGCGCGCGACTGTGAAACGCAGAAGTCCACGACATAGTCGCGGTCATCCGGGTGCATGCGCTCGACCCAGTCATTGACCGACAGCCAACTGTCCTGCTTCCAGCCCAGCAACTGTTCGATCTGCGGGCCGATGTAGCTGAAGGTCATGGTTTTCCAGTCGATCCGCCAAGGAATCGCCTTGGTCGACTCAAGCAGGGTTTTGTAGACATCGCTGTCGGTGTCGACGGAACTCATAAGGGCCGGCCTCGTGGAGAAGTGCTGGGCCATCATGTTGATACTGTCACCACGAATCAAGCGGGCAGCCGATGAAAGGCATCGCGGCGTGCAGGGCGGGAAAGTGCGCAAGATTGTTCAAGCCTTCGGCGACGACGGATGGCACAGTCGATGGTCTTTCCCTGGTTGTAGAGCGTTATGTCGAACTCACTCATGCCGCGCAGTGCCTTTCTGCGAGGCGCGGCGGCGATCATGCCGTTGTCCTTGGCCACCGCGCCCTGGGGGCTGCTGGCCGGCTCCATGGCCATCGAGGCCAATCTCACGCCGCTGCAAGGTCAGGGGTTGTCGAGCATTGTGTTTGCCGGGGCCGCGCAACTGGTGGCCATCGGCATGCTCAAGGGCGGGGCCGGGGTCTTTTCAATCCTGTTGACCAAGCTGCTGCTGACCTCCCAGCATTTGCTGTACGGGATGAGCATGCGCTCGGTGATTTCACCGCTGCCGGGCCGCTGGCGGGTCGGGTTGGGCTTTTTGCTCACCGACGAGTTGTTCGCCCTGACCAGTCAACATGACAAGCAGCAGTTCAATCGCTGGTATGCACTGGGCGTGGGGCTGACGTTCTACGTCGCCTGGAACCTCTTTACCCTGGCCGGCATCGTGCTCGGCAGCAGCATTCCGGGGCTTGAACACTTGGGCCTGGATTTCTCCATCGCCGCGACCTTCATCGCCCTGATCACTCCGGTGGTGCGCAACGTGCCGACGGTGGTGTGTGTGGCGGTGTCGCTGTTCTGTTCGGTGCTGTTCAGCTATTGGCAATGGGGCTCGGCCCTGGTGTTGTCGGGGCTGGCGGGCATGACCGCCGGGTTTATCTGCAACAAACTTTATTCGGGGCGCACATGATGGTTTGGGCCGTGATTATCGGCATGGGCGTGTTGGTGTTTTTGAACCGCTACGTGTTTCTCGAACCGCGACTGCCGGTGCGGTTGAGCAGCAATGCGCGGCAGTTTCTCGGGTTTGCGGTGCCGGGGATGTTGACCGCGATCTGCGGGCCGATTGTGTTTATGCCGGACAAACAACTGAACCTGCAGTGGGACAATCCTTACCTGCTGAGTTCGCTGGTGGCGGTGGGGCTGGTGCTGTACACCCGTAATACGTTGCTCAGCATGTTGTTGAGCATGGGGTTCTTCTTTCTGCTGCGCTGGTGGCTTTGAGTCGGGCCGGGGAATCTGTTCTACGCTTAAGGGGATAACGGATTCCCTTCAGGAAGAGAGGTGGACATGGCAATTGAACCCAAACAGCCGGACCTGGATGAAGACACCGATGAACCCAGCGAGGAAGAGATCGAGCGTCAGCGGCGTTCGACGCCGGACTGGAAGCATCCGGACGATGGTAAAGAACTGTCAGATAGGGATATAGAGATTCCGCTTAGACCTTAAAGGTCAAAAGATCGCAGCCTTCGGCAGCTCCTACAGGTGTATACGCGCCTTTGTAGGCGCTGCCGAAGGCTGCGATCATTTGATCTGTTAAATAGCTTCATTCCAGCGTATTTGCGTAATACCCAATTGCTGAGCGTTATCGCGCGCGGTATCAAGATTTGCATATAAAACAATCGCATGCCGGGATTCGGGATAGGCATGCGCTGAGGCCCAATGAATGGCTTCCACTTCTGAAAACCCCTCCGACAGTTTGAAAAAATGCTGTCGCACCCCGTCGAGCAGGTAATGCACGGCATAAGGAATTAGTTCGCTCATGTATTCCTCCCGAAGCCAGACAAGGCATAGGCTCAGACGTTGAACAGGGAACTCAGAGAGATCTGCGGTGCAAGCATCATGCAGAAATAGGGGCGGCTGAAAACTCAAGAGGCCAAGTCGGCCTCGTGGTTATAGAGTGTGTGGATGGCGGGTTCGTTCAGTTCTTTTGCTGAAGTGCCCCCAGAGCGCTGACTTAGGCATCTTCCAGCGTTGGAAAGTCGGGATGGGCCGCTCGGTAGCCGAGCGTCTTGTCGATCCAGGCGTTAAGTTCATTCACCATCACCGGCGGTTTGCCCGGATAGTTTTGCAAGGTCGCGCGTAAAACGTTGCTGATATCAGCCACCGAGCGCAGGTTTCGAGTCTTTATGTAATTGCCGATAAAGCAGTCGAGTTGCAAGTGTTCTGTCATCGAAAGATAGACACACGCCAGCCCATCGACTTGATGGATTGCAAAATCGTTGCGCAACTTATTTCTCTGCAAGATATGTAAAAGTTGTAGGGATTTCCTTGGGTTGTTGACTCTTTGGTCAACTGGGCAATGCTTCTGGAAATGCGGCGCGCATGCTATCCGTAGTCTTGTTAAATGTATGTATGACGACTGAAATCTCAGACCAGCGGTTATGCGTCAAACGGCCGCATTTATATAAGTGTCTCGCCCATGAAACACTTACTGTAACGTTTGAAATTCCTGATTGTTTAGGCAAGTTTTTTTGTAAGGGTTCTCAACGCGCTCTGAATGAACTTCAGGGCAGTTCATCCAGAGCGCTGATTGCCTAGATGACATGGGCTCTTTGCAACTCGGTCAATGACAGGACCTTGAGCTGTGCGAGCAATGGATCGCGGCGATCCCGCGGGTGGGCCAGGTCCACCGCCAGCTCCTGGCGAATGCTGCTGGGCCGATTGTCCATCACCAGCACCCGGTCGCTGAGGTACAGCGCTTCGTCGACATCGTGGGTCACCAGCAGCAGGGCGATGGCGTGGCGCTCGGCCAGTTGCAGCAACAGGTCCTGGAGTTTCATCCGGGTAAAGGCGTCCACCGCGCTGAACGGTTCGTCCAGCAACAGCACTTGCGGGCGTGAATACAAACCCCGAGCTATCGCCACCCGTTGCGCCATGCCGCCGGACAAGGCTTTGGGCAGCGCCTGGGGAAAACCGCCGAGGCCGACTTCTTCGATCAGTTGCGCGACCCAGGCCTTGTCATAGTGGCCGTCGTCGCTGAAACCGATGTTTTGTTCCACCGTCAGCCAAGGCATCAGGCGCGGCTCCTGGAACACAAACGCCACTTGCGCGGCGTTATTGTGCAACGCGCCCTCAAAATCCTTTTCCAGGCCGGCAACGATCCGCAGCAAGGTGCTTTTTCCGCAACCACTGGGGCCCAGCAGACTGACGGTTTCCCGAGGCTGCAATTGCAGGTGGATGTTGTGGAGTACGGTGGTGGTGGCGAAGGTTTTGCGCGCCACGCGAATGTCCAGCAGGTGTTCGGTCATGGCTCAATCCTCTGCGCTTTGGCCGTTGAAGGTGTCGCGCCAGGCCAGGAAGCGTTGCTCCAGGCTGGCGAGAATGCCGTCGCTGAGTTTGCCCAGCACCGCCAGCACGATGATCGCGGCGAGCACGATGTCCGGGCGTGAGGTTTCACGACCGTCGCTGAGCAGATAGCCCAAGCCTTTGGTCGCGGCGATCAGCTCGGCGGCCACCAGAAACATCCAGGCCAGGCTCATGCCGCTGCGCAGTCCGGTGAACAGGCCGGGCAGGGCGGCGGGCAGCAGGATTCGCCGGACCAGGCGCGCCCGGCTGAAGCCGTACATTTGCCCGACTTCCACCAGTTTGCGGTCGATGTCGCGGATCGCCGCGACGCCGTTGAGGTACACCGGGAAGAACGCGCCGATGGCGATCAGGACGATTTTCGAGGTCTCGTCGATGCCCAGCCACAACAGCAACAGCGGCACCCAGGCCAGGCTCGGGATCGAGCGCAGGCCGGCGAAGGTCGGCTCCAGATAGGCCTCGGCTTCCCGGCTCAAACCGACCCACGCGGCAAACATCAGGGCCAGGTCGCGCCGATGGCAAAGCCCAGCAGCACTCGTAGCAGGCTGGCGCTGATGTGTTTCCACAACGCGCCTTCGGCGAGGTCGCGCAGGGTCAGGGCCACTTCGCTGGGGGCGGGCATCTGGTAGGACGGTAGCCAGCCGATGCGTACGACGAATTCCAGCACCAGGATGATCAGCACTGGCAGGGCCAGACCCTTGAGGCGCAGTTTCCATGCGGTGTTCAGGCGCTTCGGTGCGGGCAATGTCAGTTGGGCGGGGAGGTTTTTGGTTTTGCTGGTCATGGGGTTCTCCGGGCGAAGATCAAAAGATCGCAGCCTGCGGCAGCTCCTACGCGCCTTTTTGAGTTGCCGGAGGCTGCGATCTTTTGCTTTTTATTGACGGGCGACGGTTTCCTTGAAGCCGGTGTCAATCAACTGATCGATCACTTGATCGACATTCACCCCTTTGCGAACCAGTTCCTCAGACACCAGAATCGGCGCCGCAGCCTTGGAGGCAATCACGTCCTTGGCGGTCAATTGCGGGCTGCTCAGGTCGGTACGCGACAGTTGCAACTTGGCCACTTCCAGCGGCAGGCCGGATTCGGTGGCTAGCAGTTTTGCCAATTCTTCCGGATTTTTTACCGCCCATTCCCGCGCCTGTTCATAAGCATTGAGCACGGTTTCGATGGTTTTCGGGTGTTCCTTGGCGTAGCTGTCGGTGACGCTGACCACGCCATAACTGTTGAAGTGGGTGTTGCGATAAAGCAAACGGGAACCGGCCTGGACCTGGCTCGCGGCCATGTGCGGGTCGAGCCCGGCCCAGGCGTCGACATCGCCTTTTTCCAAAGCGGTGCGACCGTCCGGATGCTGCAAGTGCACCAGTTCCACATCGTCCTTGCTCAGGCCGGCCTGTTGCAGGCTGCGCAGGGTAAACAGGTACGGGTCAGTGCCTTTGGTGGCAGCGATTTTCTTGCCTTTCAGGTCGGCCACGGTCTTGTAGGGCGAATCCTTGCGCACCACCAGTGCGGTCCATTCAGCGCGGCTGTAGACGTAAACCGATTTGATCGGGCTGCCATTCGCTCGGCTCAACACCGCGGCGAGGCTGGCGGAAGAGGCGAAATCGACGCCGCCGCTGTTGAGGTATTCCAGCGAACGGTTGCTGCCCTGGCTCAACACCCAGCCGACCTTGGTCTGGGGCAAGGCTTTTTCCAGGAAGCCGAAGTGTTTGAGCACCAGGCTCACTGGCGAGTAATAGGCGTAATCCAGGTGTACTTCGGCTGGTGTTGTTTCGGCGGCCTGGACCAGGGGTTGCAGGCTCAGGGCAATGGCAACGGCGCTGATCAAGTGCCTGGCTTTGGGAAAACGGAAGAGGGAACTCATGGATGCAACTCCGGCAAGGCAACGGGATTCTTATGTCCTGATTGTTGGTACGAATGAATGCTTCCTGCATAAAAGGAATATTGCAGGCTCTGTGCCATGTTGCCGAAATCACGGTTTTCCGGGCTTTGCGGGGTGTGGTCGGCCCAAACAATGTCGGTGCCAGAACAGCACTGTTGCACCGCTGTTGCTGGGCAAACACTGAGCGTTGTCGGTCATTAGCTTATGCATAAATCGAATTTAAAAATGTTTATATAAGAACGTTATGGTCTATCGGAATAACACCCCTCGGAGCCACCGATGAACCTGTCCCGATTCCTGCGCAGCCTGCTGACTGGCGCGCTGTTTACTGCACCGTTTGCCTACGCCGCTGAACCCGTTGTCCTGCACGTCGGCGACCAGAATTACTACAACGTGCGCGCCTCGGTCGAAGCGTCAGGCGTGTTGGAAGGCGCGCCTTATACCGTTGACTGGAAACACTTCCAGGCCGCCGCACCGCTGGCGGAAGCGTTGAACACCGGGGCGCTGGACCTGGGCTTTCTCGGTGATTCGGGTTTTCTGTTCCTCGCCGCGAAACAGGCGCCGGTGAAGTTGATCGGCGTGTCGCGGCAGAACCCGGACACCATCGCCTTGTTGGTGCCCAAGGATTCGCCGGTCAAAACCATCGCCGACCTCAAGGGCAAGAAAGTCGCCTACTGGCCCGGCGCCTGGAGCCAGCAACTGACCTTGCGCGCCCTGGAGAAAGCCGACTTGCCGGAGGACTACGTTGACTTCATCAAACTGATGCCTATCGACGCCGCCGCAGCCTTGCCCCAAGGCAGCATCGATGCGTTCCCGGTCTGGGAGCCGTACATCTCGCAACAGATTCTGTTTTCCGGCGCCCGCCCGATTCTCACGGCCAAGAATTTGATGCCCGGCCTCAGCGCAATTGCCGCCTCGACGCCCTCGATCGACAGCAAGCGCGAAGCCATCGCTGATTTCCTCGGGCGCCTGAAAAAGGCCCGGGCCTGGGTCGATCACCACACTGACGAATACGCCGACCTCTGGGCGAAAAAGGCCAACCTCGACCAAGACGTTTCGCGTCACTGGCTGCGTCAGGCACAAATGACCGTCGGCCCGGTGGATCAGCAGGCCGCCGCTGATTTGCAGAGCACCGCCGACTTCCTGTTCAAGGTCAAGGCGCTGCCGACGGCATTGGCGACAGCCCCGATCATCGACAACTCGTTCCAGCAGGCGTTGGCCGAGTAATCCATTCGATACGAGCACTTGAACCAAAACTGTGTACCCTTATCCAACTTCGGCCCGCAGCGACAGGCGGGCCGATTGGAGGATCACCGGGCGAGGGGTTTTTGCCATTAACGTGATGACCGCAAAGGTCTGGCCGAAGGCAAAACATGACACAGCTGTTCAAGGTTCTATCGACGCTCGCCCTGACTCTCGGGCTGGCGGGTTGTATTGCGTCGCCCATCGAGTTGACCACCCAGACCCAACAGCGTCTGCAAGCGCAGCCGCCGATCCGTTTTCTGCTGACCTTTGACGACGGCCCCAGCGCATCGAGCTTGTGGAACCCGACCGAAACGGTGCTCGACAGCCTCGCGCAAAACCCGGTACAGCCAAACATCAAAGCGGTGTTCTTCGTCCAGACCGGCGCGCCACGGGCCGGCGACAGTGACATCGGTCGGCGGGTCATGCATCGCGAGCGCGCCGAGGGGCAAATCCTCGGTTTTCACACCGCCACCCATTGGCATACCAATCATCGCTCGTTGAGCCCCGAAGACCTGGAGCAGTCCCTGGCCAAGGGCTGTGCCGACATCGCGGCCATCACCGGGGCGCCGCCGATCCTGTTGCGTCCGCCGTTCTGGAATTACGACAAACGAACCTTCGCCGCTTATCAACGGCATGGCCTGCACGTGTTGCTGACCGACCTGAGCGCCAATGACGGCAAAATCTGGGGTTTCAACGCCAGCCCCCGGCGGCGGTCGAACATGCTGCGTCAGCTATCGGAAGTCCGCGAGCGCATCGCCCAAGGTGAACTGCCCACGGTGGACGGGGTGATTCCGGTGGTGGTGACTTTCCATGACATCAACCGGTACACCGCCAGGCACACCCGCGAGTACCTGCAAATCCTGCTCGACAGTGCTCGCGCCACCGGTGTGAAAACCGCAGAGAAGCCGTTTTACGACGATCAAGGCCAATTGCTCCGAGCGGCCATGGCTCGCGCGGTTACTGAAAGTGCCGAGCCGGTGCGGTTGCCGGGGATCTGGAACTGGTTTTGGGATGGCGATTCCCACTGATGGCTGGCCGAAATGAGACGTCGATAACACTTATTGCTCATGTTGGCGGGCGCGGCGTGGCAAAAGCTCATCTATCCTGATCGGGTTGAATCCGATCAATCGCCATGGAGGCCCCACTCATGGTTTCAGTTCCAGAGCTTTGTCGCATTATGGCGTCCGGTTTTCAGCCACTCGCCTGCGACTGCACGGTGAGCCCCGACGGCTCGCTGCGGATCAAGGTCTATGAGCCGGCGACCGGGCGAATCGATCTGCTGATCACCGGAGTCTCGCCCGTGCAACTGACCAGTGTTCGCGAAATTTCCAACCTGATTGGCGAACTTCGCACCGAAATGCGCGCCGGACGCCGGGCGTTTGCCAGCGGCTTATAAGCGCCGCTGAAATGCTTTGACGATCCGCAGCGTTGCCTCGCTGATGTTCAGGTTATGGATGGCGTCCAGCGGATGCCACATGCAGTCGATAATCTCATTGAGCGGGCGCACCTCATGCAGGTTGACCACTGACGCCTCATACACGTGGTGCCGGGTGCTGTCAGCTTCCAGCTCCATCAGGTACAGCATGCCGTCGACCGCCAGGCCGGTTTCTTCCGCCAGTTCACGCATGGCCGCGTCCACTTTGGTTTCGCCGGGCTCGATCTTTCCGCCGGGCAGGGTCCAGCGACACCTGGGCTTGCGCACCAGGAGCACGTGTCGATCTTGTTCGCAAATTACGGTGGCGCGTACTTTCATGTGTTACCTGATTGCCCGGTTGTCACAAAACAGTCATAAAAATGCAATAACAGGGCCAAGGCCCGGCGGCCCGGTAGTTTCAAGGGTTTGAGTCGTCGCGCAACTCAAAAGTGCAACCGGATGTCGCCAGTGCGGCGCGACGTCTGGTCGGCACCCTGGCGAGGGGCGGGTGTAAGGTAGGGCGGTCAATGGCGGGTTTTTTCACGGCCCAACAGGAGGTGACTATGAGCATTGCGATGCTGACCAAAATGCACATCAATGGCTATGACGTTCTCAGCGTAAACCACGGCCCATGGCGGGTATGCACCAAAGGTGACCGGTTGGGCGCTTTCGCCAGCCGCGAAGAGGCACTGGCCTTCGCGGCATGTTTGCCGGCTTACAAGGCACGGTCAAAGCGACCGGTGCGCAGCGAGTAGCCACATCTGTACGTAGCCCCGGCCTGTGCCGGGGCTTTTGTCGGCCGTTTAGTAACCGCCGCCACCGCTCACGGAGCGCGAGGGTTCCCTGGCTTTTTGCTGGACGTTGCTCCATTCGGCGCAGCTCATGAAGCTGGTGTGATCGACCTTGCCGTTGCCGTCGAAACTGACGTTGTACCGTTGCTGTTGTCCGGCCTGAACCAGCGTGTAGTCAAAACAGCTGCCGGGCTCCACGGTACGCTCCGTGATGGCCAGCGGCTTGCCGCCGATCTGCTGGACTTGATCCCGGGTCATGCCGTTCTCGACTTTGGCGACCAGCGGCTGGTTACGGTAGACCTGTGAATCGGAGCTGCAACCGCTCGACGCTGCCAGCACGGCGAGCAGTACAGCCAGGGGATTGTTCATGGCAGTGGTCCCGTTAGTGAGCCTTCGTGCGACTGATGACCCGCGCCTTCACTTCCTCGGCGTAGCCCGCCAATCGTGTCTCGTCCCCCTGGAACACCTCGCACAGCCGCAGGGCTGCTTGTGCATCCACCTCATTACCAGCCTGGCGAAACTGTTCGGCCAGGCGCAAAAGTTCGACTGCCGACCATCGCAGATCCGAGGCGACGCTCTGCAAGTCCCGCCGAAGTTCCTGTTCGAATTCATTAAGCAGCATGATGACCTCCTGTAAATCCCCGCTACTAAAGGTTAGCTACGAAAGATTAGTCCCGATTGGCGCGCAGGGCCTACCGTTCGCCGGGGTCTGGGTCGGTTCTGTCGTTTTCGCCGATCGTTTACTGGATGTCTTTGCAACGACGCGTTACATTCGCCGTTTTTCGGGATGAGGAAGCGTCATGCGGATGTTGATAGCGGGGGTAGCGGTGGCTATGTTGGCGGGTTGCTCATTGCCCACGTCCCTGGTGCCCGGTGAGCCCAACGTCAGCAAATACAGCGCCAAACCGCCCAAAGAGTACCTCGCGTGCGTGTTGCCGCTGTGGCAGGAACAGATTCCGAAAACGACGCAGATCAGTATTTCCAACGGCTACCGCCTGAACGCGCCGAGCATCATTACCGCTGACGAAATCCTGGATATCGTCAAATCGAAGGATGGCAGCCGGGTGTCGCTGTATCAGGGGCCGCCGTGGGCGAAATCGGCAGCGATGAGGAAGGCTGTGCGGGACTGCCTGTAAGGCTCAAGGGGCTTATCGATTTTGACAAACGCCGAGACCGGTTTTTTCCGGTCTCGGCTTTTTTATGCGCGGATTACTCAGTGATGTCGGTCAGCGCAATGCTTTGCTCGCTGCCTGCGCTGCTTTTCTTTTCCCGACGCTCAATCAACCATTCATCCACCTGGCCGGAGAACTCCGGCGGGGCCTTGCGCCCGACCTTGCGGGCCAGGTCAAGGATGGTGGTTTGGGACAGGGCGTCTTCCATGCGTTTCTGCGCGGTCATCATCGCCCCGTGCACCGCGCAACCGCCGTCCAGCGCCCAGGCTGGCGCCGAACCTTCAAACAGCGCGCAACGGCCGCGAATCTCGCGGCAATCGAAAATCAGCTTCTGGCCGTCGATGGCGTTGACGATGTCCAGCAGGGTGATTTCATCCGAAGGCCTGGCCAGTTTGAAGCCGCCGCGCACACCTTCGGTGGCCACCACCAGTTTGGCCTTGGCCAGTTTGGTGAAGATCTTGGCCAGGTAGTCCAGCGGCACGCCTTGCAACTCCGCAAGGTCGCGCACGCTGGCCTCGCGAGAGTCGCCGCCATTGCCCACCAGAAAAATCAGGCAATGAATGCCGTACTCGACGCCTGCGCTGTAAAGAGACATGTGTATCTCCGACTAATTTAGTCGCAAAGATTAGCAGCGCAGTGGCAGGGTGACAACGCGGCCGCTCTTTTAGACCGCCCAGGATTTTATTTTCTAACGAGTGTGTTGCTTGGAAAGACCGCCCTAGAGCGGCTTTTTTCATAGATCTAAAAAAACGATGGTAATGATCGGGAATGTTGACTTGTTAAGAGTAAAGGCGACCAATAGAGTCGTAGTTATTCGGTCGGCGGTAGACGCGGCCCTCAATACTTTTCATCACCCGGTTTTATCCCTCTCGGAGCAAAAAATGAAACAGCACATTCTGGTTATTGGCGCAGGTTTCGGTGGCATGTGGACGGCGTTGAGCGCTACGCGTCTGTTCGATATCCATGCTCATGACGCCGTGCAAGTCACAGTTTTGGCGCCTCAGGCCGAGCTGCGTGTGCGTCCGCGCTTCTATGAACCGAATGCTCATCAACTGGCCGCGCCGATTGGTGAGTTGTTCGAGGCGGTGGGTGTGAAATTCATCAAGGGCGCCGCTGAAACCATCGACGTCGAGCAAAAACGCGTCGGCTATATCGACGCTTCGGGTGCCAAACAGGTGCTCAGCTACGACAAACTCGTTCTGGCCACCGGTAGCCGTTTGGCGTCGTCGAGCACGCCGGGTGTGGTCGAATTCGCGTTCGACGTGGACCAGATCGAACACGCCGTGCGCCTGGAGAACCACCTCAAGTCCCTGGCCAACCTGCCAGAAAGCCAGGCGCGCAACACCGTCGTCGTGGCCGGCGGCGGCTTTACCGGGATTGAAACTGCGACCGAAATGCCCGCTCGTCTGCGCGCCATCCTCGGTGAAGCGGCGAACATCAACGTGATCATTGTTGATCGCGGCGAAAAAGTCGGTGCATCCATGGGCGCTGAAATCAGCCAGTCCATCGCCCAAGCCAGTACGGAACTGGGGGTGAAGTGGCAACTGAAATCCTCAGTGGTCGCGGTTGATGCAAACGGTGTGACCCTGGCCGATGGCCAACGCCTCGAAGCCAACACGGTGATCTGGACCACTGGCGTGCGCGCCAGCTCACTGACCGAGCAGATCCCCGGCGAACGCGACAGCCTCGGCCGTCTGCACGTGGACGCGCACCTGCAAGTCATTGGTCAGGACGATATCTTTGCCACTGGCGACGTGGCCTACGCCGCCTCCGATGACATTGGCAATCACGCGATGATGACCTGCCAGCACGCCATCGTCCTCGGGCGTCACGCCGGCAACAACGTAGCGGCGCAGATTTTGGGGGTGGAACCGACGCCGTACAGCCAGCCAAAGTACGTAACGTGCCTGGATTTGGGCGCTTGGGGCGCGGTGTACACCGAGGGGTGGGATCGCCAGGTCAAACTGGTCAAACAGGAAGGCAAAGCGCTCAAAACCCAGATCAACACCGTGTGGATCTACCCGCCAGCGGCCAATCGTGAAAGCGCATGGGCTGCTGCCGACCCTCTGATTCCGATCGCGTGAGGTGTCGAAGACCGTACAAATAGTGTTGATATATAAGGGGTTACGCGTTTAATTAACCGAACGGTGCGCAGAAAAATTTTGTTTCAAAGTGTTTTAGTAGGTTAATATCGCCCCGCGTTCACCACCACGGTTTATGCATTTTTAAGTCCCAGGCGTCCATCAGCTGCCTGGGATTTTTTTCTGCCCGGGATTTGCCCCCCTCAGAATGCGTATTGCAGGCGGGTGTAGTAATAACCGCCGGTGAAGCCTAACGGCGAATAGCTGCCCCAGTTATCGCCAAACGAGGAGTTCGGCACGCCGATGTGGTCGGGGTATTTGTCGAACAGGTTCTGCGCGCCCACGGCCACTGTCAGTTGTTTGGTCAGTGAGTACGCCACGTCGAGGTCGGTGATCCACTTGGCGGAATATTCGCGGTCCAGGCTCGGATCGCTCGAACTGTTGACCTCGGTGTAAGTGCCGTAACGGGTCAGGCGCAGATTGACATCGAAGTCGTCGATGCCCCAATCGGCGGCGAAAATCATCTTGCTGCTCGGCGAGGTCTTGGTGATCAACGCCCGGGACTGGCGCCCCATCAGTTGAAAGTTGCCGCCCAGCGCGGTGAGTTGAGCCGGCGTGTCGTTCACGCTGAGGATCTGCGTATGGTTGTAGTTCAGGGCCGCAGTCCATTTCACCGTGCCGTAGCGGTTCAGGTTTTGCCGATAGTTGCCCACCACATCGACCCCGGAGGTGCGGGTGCTGGCGCCGTTGGTGAAGTACTGCGCGCCGGCAGTGGCGGGCACGCCGATGCTGTCGAGCAGGGCGGCAATGCCGGGGCCCTGGAAGCGTTCGCTGAGTACTAGCCGATCGCGCAGATTGATCACGTAGCCGTCGACGGTCAGGCTCAGGTCTTCGCTGGGCGTCAGGGCAAAACCGAGGCTGAAGTTGGTCGAGCGCTCGGGTTTCAAGGCTTCGGCGCCCAATGCCTGGGCGCCGGTCGAGTCCACCGGCAGGATCACGTAGTTGTACGACTGGTAGACGCCATTGATGGTGTCGAACCCGGTCGAGCGTGCGGTGAAAATCTGGTTGGCCAGGGACGGCGCGCGAAAGCCGTTGCTGACGCTGCCGCGCACCGAGAACACCGGGTTGAATTCGTAGCGGGTGCTGAGCTTGCCGCTGCGGGTGCCGCCGACGCCTTCGTTGTAATGCTCGTAACGCCCGGCGACCCCGACGTACCACTGCTCAACCGGGTAGAAACCCAAATCGATGTAGCTGGCGACGCTGTTGCGGCTGACTTTCTGCGCATCTTGCGGGGTGATGCCATTGGTGACCTGCGCCCCCGGATCGGGACGTTGCCCGGCCCGTGGGCTGCCGACCGGGAACACGTAGCCGCCGTCGATGTAGGAAGCCTCGGAGCCGGCGCGGGTTTCGTAGCTTTCCCGTCGATGCTCGAAACCGAAGGCTACGTCCACGGGCTTGGCCAGGCCGATTTCGTAGCTTTTTTTCAGGTCGAGGTTGCTGGTGAGTTGGTCGGCGATGTAGATGCCGGAGGTGAATTTGTTCGGGGTGTTTTCCCCGAGCGACGGGTTCTGGTTGTCGTAGGTCCGTTGCTTGGCGTAGTTGCGGCCATAGGTGCTGCTCAGGTCCCAGGCCCAGCCGCCGAGGTTGTCGCCCTTGGCGCCGAACGCCGATTGGAAGTCGGTTTCGTTGACCAGCCAATACGGGCTGTAGCCATCGGGATAACCGTTGGGGCCAGTGGTGATGGTGTTGCGCCCGCTGGGCAGACGGAAGTTCTGGCCGTCGTTGTTCTCGCGGGTGGCCAGGGTCGAGAACGAATACAGCGTCACCGCGTCGTTCAGCGGCAAGTCGAGGTTGTAGCCGGCGTCGGCCAATTGGCTGCGGGGCAAGCCATAACCCTTGTAGGTGTGGTGGCTGGCGTCGGCCTCGCGCGGGTCGGGCGAGCCGTCGGCCTGCGGGTAGTAATGGGCGCTGTAGCCGTTGCTGCCGGCCTTGTTGTCGCGCTCCTGATAGCGGGTGTCGAGGGACACATTGAGCACCCCGGCCTCACCGACCTGAAACCCATAATTCAGCGCTTCCTGGCCGGTGCCGCGTTTGCCGTCGTAACCCTGGCCAAGGGTGGTGTCGGAACTGCCGCCAGTGGTCTGCTTGAGGATGATGTTGATCACCCCGGAAATCGCGTCCGAACCGTACTGCGCCGCCGCACCGTCGCGCAGCACTTCGATATGGTCGATGGACGCCACCGGGATCAAGTCGAGGTCGCTCGGCGCGGCGCCGCTGTTGATCCCGTTGATGTTCAGCGTGGCGCTGGTGTGCCGGCGCTTGCCGTTGACCAGCACCAGCACATGGGACGCGGTCAGCCCGCGCAGGGTCGCCGAACGCACCACGCCGCTGGCGTCCCAACCGGCGCGGTCCGGCAGGTTGAACGAGGGGATGAACTTGCTCAACGCTTCCAGCAGGCTTGGTTTGCCGACGGAGCGCAGTTGTTCACCGGTTACTACATCAATAGGCGTCGGGCTGGTGGTCACGGTGCGTTGTTCGGCGCCACGGTTGCCGGTGACCACCACGGTGTCGAGGGTCGGCGAGCCGGTTTCAGCGGCTTCGAGGTTGAACGAAGCGAGGCCGCAGGCAATCGACAGCGGCAGTAATAAAGGACGATAAGCGGGAACTGGGCAGTTGCGCATAAAGGTGAAGCTCCTGAATTTCGGGTGTTGTCCGTGTCATTTCTTGCGAGCGGCGACGGCTTCGATTTCCACCAGGCCACCGGGCAGCGGCAGGGCTACAACTTGAATCGCCGTGCGCGCCGGTTTGTTCGGTTGCGCGGCACTGCCGAAGAACGGCGTATAGCCTTCCTGCAATCCGGCGAAATCGAGCTTGTTGCCCTTGGCCGGATCACCCACCAGGAACACCCGCAGTTGCACCACATCGCCGAGGTCCAGGCCTTGGCTTTGCAGCACACCTTTGAGCTTGTTCAGGATCGACGTGGTCTGGGTCGCGGTATCGCCGTAAGCGGCAAAGGAATCTTTCGGCGCTTTCGGGTCGTGCAGGTCGGCGAGCAAACCGCTGACGAACAGCAGCTCGGTCTGCGCCGGCACTGACACCGCCAATGAGATCGGAAAGTTCGAGTTGGGCAGGGCGATGCGTTTGATCTCATCGGCGTGGCTGGTGAGGGCGGTGGCGGTCATGAGCAGTCCTGTGAACAACGTAATGGCTTTCATCGTTTATCCCTTTTATTGAAGAAATGACCCGTGGGAGCGGGCTTGCTCGCGAAGGCGGTGTGTCAGGCGACATTGATGGCGGCTGGTGTACCGCCTTCGCGAGCAAGCCCGCTCCCACAGGGGGGCACATCAGGCAGCAACGCCCGATTGAGTGCGTTCGGCATGGCGGCCAATCAGCGCGACGATGCGTCGTGCGGAGTCGGCGGCGCTGTTCTGCCAGATGCCGACACCGCCATGGGCGAGGGCGTCGCTGGCCAGATACGTACGGCCCTGGGGTTCGTTGAGAATCTGATAGGCGCTCTCGCCAACCTCGTCGTTGACGATCCACGGGCCTTTGCTGAACGGCACTTTGGCCCAGTTGATCGCCACCGGTTTTTGCAGCTTGGCGCTGTGGCCGGGGTGCAGCAGTTCGACGGCTTGCCGGGAAGAGGCGAACTGCTCGGCGAGGGATTTTTTGCTGAAGGCCTGGGCCGATTCGCTGGTGTTGTAGGCCGCGACCAGGATGCCTTGGGCGCTGTTGAGCCGATCGCTCGGATACCACAAACCTTTGACTTCATGGTCCAGGTAAGAGAGTCCGCCGTAGATGTTGAAGTCGGTTTCCCAGAAGCGCGGCGACTGCCAGGCAACTTTGTTGGCTTGGTCGCTTTGCGCGCTGAGGATCGCTTGCTTGAACGGCTGGCTGAAGTTGCTCGGCAGTTTGGCCAGCAACGGCAACGGCACCGTGAGCACCGCGTAATCGGCCGTCAGGGTCTGGGTCTTGCCGGTCTTGCGGTCGCGGTAGGTGATGCGGCTGCCGTTTTCGCCGGTCTGGATATCGCTGACCTCGGCGTTGAAACGCACCGCATCCTTGAGCTTGTCGTAGAACGCATAGGGAATCCGGTCCATGCCGCCGACCGGTTGAAACATGGTCGAGGAAAACTCCGGGATTTCATCGAACACCAGTGCGCCCCAGAGCTTGGGGTTGAGCAGGGTTTGCAGCTCCAGCGGTGCGCGGGTCACGCCGGTTTGATCGCCAGCGCCGGGCACGCGGGTGTAGCCGGAACGCACCGAGCCCTTGTAGTGGAAATCGGCATTCAGGTCGCCATAGACCTTGAGGAAATTCAGCAGCGCCTGGCGATCATCGACGCTCAGATCCTGGTCCAGGGCTTTGCGGCTGACGGTGCGCGCCAGCAGCTCGGAAAGTTGCCCGCGCGTATCGTTGACCGCTTGGCGCAACTGGAACGCCGGTTTACTCGGGTCCGGCAGGGCCAGGGCGTTGCGGCTGCTGTTGACCAACACTTGCAACTCCACACCGAGTTCGCGGCAGTAGCCGAGGATCGTCTGGTGATGGCTGGGAATCCGCGCCGGGCCGGCGTTGAAGAAGTGCCCGTCATCGAAGTCGACGGTCTGGCTGACGCCGTCGTCGAAATCGACTTGGGTGCCACGACGCAAGGTCCAGTTGCGTCCGCCGACCCGTTCGCGGGCCTCCAGAATGGTCACGGTGAAACCGGCCTTTCGCAGTTCGTAGGCACTGACCAGCCCGGAGATCCCGGCGCCGACCACCACCACGTGTTTACCTTTGCCGCTACTGCCCAATTGCAACGGCGTGAAACTCGCCGCCACAGCCTGAGGCGTCAGCCCCAGCGCGCCGAGGGCGCCCACGGCGGCGGAGTAGCCACCGACGGCGGCGATGCGGGAAATCATTTCTCTGCGGGTAAAAGCCATCGTTCAGCTCCTTGAAGTACTTGCTTTCGTAGGTCTCTCAAACAGACGCGGACGACCGGTAGGAGCTGCCGAAGGCTGCGATCTTTTGATCTTGTTTTTGAAGAGCAAGATCAAAAGATCGCAGCCTTCGGCAGCTCCTACACGGGATTCGCGACCATCAAGATTCGGGTTCAGAGGTCGTAGCGCAGCGACAACAACAGGGTTCGCGGGTCGTTGATCGAGTAGTAGCGAGCGCCGCTGGACGGCACGTAGCCGACCGATTGCGGGTAGGCGCGGTCGAGCAGGTTTTTCACTGCCAATGTGGTGGTCCAGTGACCGTCGCTGGAGATGTAGCGGGTGTTGGCGTTCCAGAAGGTTTGCTTCGGGATTTCCTGGACGTCGTCGTTGAGCGCGTTGGCGTAGGACTTGGTCTGGAACTGCGCATCGGTGCCCGCCAGCCACGTACCGGGCAGCCCCGCCGGGATGGTGTAGTTGAGGCCGACGCTGGCGTTCCAGCGCGGCGAGAACACCAACTGCTTGCCATTGGCATCGACCCCGGCGCCGCTGGCATTTTCGAAGTCGTCGTACTGGCTTTGCAGGTAGCCGAGGTTGGCGGTCAGTTGCAGGTCGCGGGTCAGGGCGGTCAGGGTTTCCAGCTCCACGCCGTAGGTGTGGGCCTGGCCGACGTTGGTACGCAGGCTTACGCCGAGTGCCGGGTCGTAGGCGTTGGTTTGCAGGTCTTTGTAGTCGTTGTAGAACACCGCGACGTTGGCCCGCAGGCGTTGGTCGAAGAAGTCACCCTTGAAGCCGGTTTCGTAGGTGGTCACATCTTCCGGCGAAAACGCCTGTTCGGCAGCGGCCTGGGTCGGCGCGCGGTTGTCGTAGCCGCCGGCCTTGAAGCCTTTGGCGACGTAGGCGTACTGATTCAGGTGCGGCGTCCAGGCATATTCGAAACCGATTTTCGGGCTGGTGGACTGCCAGGACTTGCTGGATTCGGCGGTGAAGTTGGTCCCGGTGATCTCCCGGTTGGTGTTGATCGCGTAGTTGGTGTAATCGAAGTTCTTGTGTTCGCGGGTAAAGCGCAGCCCGGCGATCAGCGACAGTTGCGGGGTGATTTTGTAGCTGCCCTGGCCATATAGCGCGTAGCTTTCGGTGTTGGTCGTGCTGTATTGGCCCTGGCCGATCACCCGGTTGCGCGCCACCGAATAGGTGAGGTTGTCGCGGTCGGCTTCGAACTTCTCGCGGTACAGGTACAGGCCAGTGCTGAAGCTGAATTTGTCGTAGTCGCCGTTGAGCTGGAACTCCTGGGTGGCGTAGTCCTGCTTGTAGGTGATCAGGTTGTTCTGGATCAGCGCGGCTTGACCGGAGTTGTCATAGTCCACCGGTTGGTTGAACGCCGAATACGCCGTCACCGATTTGAAGTTCAGGTTGTAGTTAATCGAATAGATGGCGCGCAACACCGAGCGGCCCTGATCGAGGCGGTTCTTCGGGTCGAGGCTGCTGTAGCTTTTGAATTTGTCGAAGTGGCCGTTGGCATCGAATGGCGTGTAGCTGGTGGTGTCGCCACGGTCGAAGGTGCCGGCCAGGGTCAGTTGCACATCCCACGGCGAATCAATCGGATTGAAACGCAGCTTGCCGCGATAGGACTGGATATCGACGTTGTTCACATCCTTGCCGCGCGTCGGGTCGGACACGGTGCCGTCGCGGGTCAGGCGAATCGCCGAAAAACTACCAAATAAGGCGTTGTCCACCAGCGGGCCGCTGATCAGGAAACGGCCGTTCTGCGCGTTGTAATTGCCGGCGCCGAGCTCGAAGAAACCACGGGTTTCCTGGGTCGGGTCGCGGGTGATCACGCGGATCGCGCCGGCACTGCTGTTACGGCCGTACAGCGTGCCTTGGGGGCCGCGCAACACTTCGACGCGCTCGACGTCGTTGAAATCGAGCATTGAGGAAATCGCTCGTGGGATGTACAGGTCATCGGCGTACACCGCGACGGCGGATTCCTGAATCGGGTCGGTTTCGCCGATGCCGCGAATGCCGTAGGTCTGGGCGCTGTAGGAGATCGACTGACGGCTGAGGGTCAGGTTCGGCACTTGCCCGGACAGATCGCGGATGCTTTTGATCTGCTTGTCGTCCAGGGTCTTCTCGTCGAACGCCGAGATCGCCAGCGGGGTTTTTTGCAGGTCCTCGCTGTGGTGTTCAGCCGTCACGGTGACAACGGGGAGGGCACCCTCCTTGGTGTTTTCGTCGGCGTGGGCCGACAAGCCGAACAGGGCCAGCGAGATGGCCAGCGTCAGACGGTTTGCAGTGAAGGTGTTGTGCATGGTGAGCCCCAGGTGTGTAAGTGCAGCGTTGGCGTTGTCATTTTTTTAGGCAAAGCGTTGCCGGGGCCATGGGTCGAGAGCCATGGCGGCGGGGGCTTTAGCCGGTTTTTTGATTGAGGTGTAGCGGTTGACCGTGGGGTGGTGTCGGCCGGAAAAACGTGCAGTTCCGTGGGCCTCCACCTGGTCAGGGGTCGGTGATGGTTGTAACAATATTTGTATAATACGGCGCTGTAAAAGTCCGATTAGTTATAAGTTAATTATAAAAAACAGGCATTAAATATTCTGTAGAGATGCGTAAAGCTGATGTTTTGCCGGGGATGATTGCCTAAACAAACTGTAGGAGCTGCCGCAGGCTGCGATCTTTTGACTTTGATCTTCAAAAGTGCTGAAAAGATCAAGGTCAAAAGATCGCAGCCTGCGGCAGCTCCTACAGGGGGCAGCAGGGGCGCTTAGTATCCGCGCTGTACGTTCGCCAGGTTCTCCGGGGCCAACCCATTGAGGAAACGCTCGAGATTGGCCAGGAAGCTGTCCGCAATTTCATGCCGACTGTTGCTGGAAATCGCCGAGGTATGCGGCGACAGGCGAACCCGTGGGTGGGAATACAGCGGGTGCCCGTCCGGCAGCGGTTCCGGTTCGGTCACGTCCAGCGAGGCGAGGCCAATCGCGCCGCTGTCCAGCGCTTCAAGCAACGCGCCATGATCCAGCAAACCACCCCGCGCAATGTTGATCAGGTGCAGGCCCGGCTTGGCATTGGCGAGCACCGCGCTGTTGACGATATGCCGCGTGGCCTCGGTCAGCGGCGCGGCCAGCACCAGGTGATCGGCACGGGCAAACAGGTCATGGATATCCTTCGCCGCTTCGACGCCTTCCACCTCGAACGGCGTCTGGCTCTGGCGCAACGCAACCACCTTGATGCCCAGTGCATGAGCCTTGCTCGCCAGGCTGCGGCCAATCGCGCCGAACCCGAGAATCCCCAACGTAGTACCCTTGAGCGGCGTCAGCGGGGTGAAATTCCATTTCGAGTCATGTACCCAGATGTCCGGCAGATGCTTGGCGGCGGCGAAGATCGCGGCCAGGGCGAATTCGGCGATGTTCTCGGCGGCGCTGCCCCGCGAAGTGCTCACCGGCGGGCCGTTGAATAGCCATCGGGGGTAGAAGTCGATGCCGGAAGACACCACCTGAATCCACTTCAAACCGTAGGGCCAGCCCGGTGGCGGCGTGTCCGGCGCCAGGTAGCCGCGAACGTTGATCGGCCGCGCCAGCAGAATGCTGACCTCGGCCGGCAGGTCGCTGGGCACGCCGGCCGGCACGCCGAGTACTTTGGCCTCCGGATGGGTGAGGGCGAGGCGCTGGCGGATCACCTCATTGAAATCTTCATCCAGTTGGCTGGCAATCACGAGCTGGCTCATTGGCTGTCCTTTGGCGGGCGCTGGGCGAAAACCGCTTTGCCGACGCCTTGCAGCACCGCGTCGTTTTGTGGGGTATGAACACGACTGCACAACACATCGCGGTAATGCCGTTGCAGTGGGTTGTGCCGTGACAAACCGGGATTGCCGGACGCCTCGATGGCCAATTCGACTGCGCGGATGGCGTTGCCGGTCACCAGGTATTTCAGTTGCGCGGCGTTACTCGCTGGCGTGCGTCCTTCAGCGGCGGAATCGAGCAGGCTGCGGTTGGCGAATAGCAGCGTGTCGATATGCCCGACGGTTTCCTGAAAGCGCGGCAGGGTCGACAGCGCCGCACCGAGGTTGGACGGCTTGCGTTGTTCCAGCCAACCGACCAGCCAGTCTCGCGCCGCTTGGGCGACGCCGTCGTAAACCGACGACAGCAACACCGACATCCATAGCAAACCGTCGCCATCGAGTTCGGGTTGCGGCGCACTCCAGGGGCTGACGCTGACCGCGTGATCCAGCGGCACCAGCACGTTGTCGAACACCACTTCATGGCTGCACGTGGCGCGCATGCCCAGATGATCCCAGTCCTCGATGATGCTGATGCCCGGCGTGTCCTTGTGCACCAGCCAGGCCCCGACCAGTGGGTCTTCGTCGGTGCTGCGCGCCCAGACGCTGAACCACGTGAGGCCGTGGCTGCCGGTGGAATAGATTTTCCGCCCGCTGATCCGCCAACCGGCGGCGGTGCGTCGGGCGATAGTCGCCGGCAAACCACCGCGCGCCGGGGTGCCGAGGTCAGGCTCGACGCGCAGGGCGTTGATCAATGCACCGTGCTCGACGGCCTCCTGCGCCACTTGCAGGCGCAGCGCTTGGGGCCAGTTTTTACTTTCTTGCAGCCGCGCATGCTGGATGTACTGCATCACCAGGATCAACGCCGTTGACGGCTCGCCTTTGGCGATTGCACTGATCGCTTTGCGTGCCTGAACCAGACTGGCGCCGCCACCGCCGAGGGCTTTGGGCACCGTCAGCGCGACCAGGCCATGCTCGTGCAATAGCTTGAAATTGTCGTGGGGGAACGCGCCGCTTTCGTCATAGACGTGAGCGGTGGCGCCAAGTTGTGCGCCGAGGGTTTCCAGCAATGCTTCGAAAGTGGCCGCTTCGATGGAGCGCAGCGGCGGGGCGTGTTGAGAAGAAAGACTCATGATGGATTCACTCGATCAAATTGGCTGGAAACCGGCTCATAGCGGCAGCAGTTTGAAGTTTTTGTCCCACAACGGGCCGACATCCAGCCGCTCACTCAACACCCCGGCATCAAAGAACAAATCCGCGACTTCCTGTTGCGAAGCAATCGCCTGGTCGTCCACTTCGAGGACTTTCCACGGCTGGCTGCGGCTGTTGTACATGTCGAGGAACACCGCTTTGTCGACCCCCAATAACTGCGCGGATTTGGTGGCCCACGGCTCGGGGTTGTTGTTGATCCATTCCAGCGTGCGCGCGGTGCGTTGCAAGTAATCCTGAATCGCTTGTTTGCGCAGCGGGTCTTCGAGCGCGGTGGGGCGGGCGGCCATCAGATAGTTGCCGGACAAGTAGCCGTCGGCGGTTTTCAAGACCCGGGCGCCGCTGCGGAATTTCGCCAACTGGATAAACACCCCATAAATCACCCAGGCGTCGAGCTGGCCGCTCTGGAACGCACTGAAACCGTCCTGCGGCGTCAGCGCCACGGCGGTGATGTCCTTCATGGTCAGGCCCTGTTCCTTCAAGGCCTTGATCAGGAAATAGTGCGAGGTGGTGGAGCGCACATACCCGACCCGTTTGCCGCGCAACTGCCCGACTGATTCAACTGTCGAGTCCTTGGGAATCAGGAACACCTGGTTGTTCACGTCGCCTTGAATCACCGCGATCAATCGCGGTTGGCGGTGGCTCTGGATCGAGAAGATCGGCGGGATCTCGCTCATCGAACCGATGTCCAGGCTGCCCGAGGCCAGCGCTTCGACGATCAGGTTACCGCCGGCAAACTCGGCGTAATCAACCTTGTAAGGGCGGTTGGCAGTGCCGGCGTCCTCGGTGAAATACGACTCCTGGCCGCGATAGGTGGCGACCCCCAGCGTTAAATCCGAAAGCTGGGTGTTCTGCGCGAACGCGCGGCTGTTCAATCCCAAAGAAGACAGCCCAAAGGCCCCGACCGCAATCGAACTGGCCGTGAGGAAGCCGCGACGAGTGAACGACCCTTGTGTGATGTTTTTCGTCATGGTCAGGCTCTGGTCAGATGGCGAGTCGCAAGGGCGTTTGCCCGAGCAGTTGTTCAACGGCGCGCAACACCGGATCGGCTTCGGTGCGTACCAGCCAGTCGGGGCTGACCTCGGCGAAGGCCACGCTGCCGTCCTGGGCGATGACAATCACGGTCGGCTGCGGCAACTCCCAGGTGCCGGTGCCCGTGGTTTCACCGATGCCGTTGCCCTTGGCCAACGACGCATTGCGCGAGGCTTCATCGAAGCTGTAGAGAATGCCCAGGCGCCGGCCGAGCTGGTTATCCGGGTCGCTGGCCACTTGCAGGTCGAGGTTGTGGCGAGTCTTGATCTCGATCAGTCGCTGCGGCACTTGCGGACTCACCGCCACCAGCGGCACCCCCAGCGCCTGCAGTTGCGGGTAGAGCCGACGCTGGTAATAGGGCAGGGCGATGTTGCACGCCGGGCAACCGGCGAAGCGGAAGAAAATCAGCACGGCCGGGCCGTTGGCGAGCAATTCGTCACGGCTCAGGCTGCCGCCTTCAACCTTCAATAAGGTGAAGGGCTCAAGGGCGTCGCCGACTTTCACAAAGTCTTCAACCCTGGCTTCATTCACCAAGCGCTGGCGCTGATCGATATTGACTTGCAGGGCCGCCGGCTCCCAGGTTGCCAGGCGTTCGGCGTGCAGGTTCGCGAGCAATTGATTGAGGGATTCGCTCATGCCACGGCCTCGCTTTTCTCGTGAACTTGAACGGTGGTGTGACGGTTGGCTGGGACTTCCAGGCCCAGGTTGTCACGCAGGGTGTTGCCGCTGTATTCGCTGCGGAACAGGCCGCGCTGTTGCAGCACCGGCACCACCAGTTCGGTGAAAGAGTGCAGGCCATCGGGCAGCAGTGAATTGATGATGAAACCGTCCGCCGCGCCTTCTTCGAACCAGGTTTGCAAGGCGTCAGCCACTTGCTCGGGCGTGCCGACGAAATCCCTTCGTGGCCGGGAGAAGCGCAGGGCGACCTGACGCAAGGTCAGGCCTTCGTCCTTGGCCAATTGTTTGATCCGGTCCGACCCACCTTTCTGACTGTTGGCGCCCAGATCACCCAGTTCGGGGAACGGCGCATCCAGCGGGTATTGGCTGAAATCGTGATCATTGAAGGGGCGGCCGAGGGCGACAATCGCGTCTTCGATGCTCACCAGTTCCACGGCTTGCTGATAGCGGCTTTCAACTTCGGCCGCATCGCGGCCAACGATTGGACGGATGCCTGGCAGGATCGACAGTTTTTCCGCATCCCGGCCAAAGCCGTTGGCCCGTTGTTTCAGGTCCTGGTAGTAGGCGCGGGCCTCGTCGAAGGTCTCGGGGCTGACGAAAATCGCATCGGAATTTTCGGCGGCGAAATTGCGCCCGGCGTCCGAGGTGCCGGCCTGGAAAATCACCGGCTGACCTTGCTGTGACCGCGCAATGTTGAGCGGGCCTTTGACTGAGAAAAACTCGCCCTTGTGCTCCAGCGCATGCAATTTGCCGGGGGTGAAAAACTCGCCGCTTTGCTTGTTGTAGGCGAAGGCGTCGTCTTCCCAGGAGTCCCACAAACCCTTGACCACATTCACGTGTTCCTTGGCGATGCGGTAGCGCACGGCATGGGGCGGGTGCTCGGTTTTGCCGAAGTTGTCTGCGGTGCCGCTGAGCCAGGACGTCACCACGTTCCAGCCGGCGCGCCCACCGCTGATGTGGTCCAGGGACGCAAACTGCCGGGCGACCTGGAACGGTTCGGTGTAGCTGACGGTGACGGTCGCCACCAGCCCAATGTGTTGGGTAGTCGCCGCCAGCGCCGAGAGGATGGTCAGCGGTTCGAAGCGATTGAGGTAGTGCGGGCTCGACTTTTCGTGGATGTGCAGGCTGTCGGCGATAAACACGAAATCGAACTTCGCCCCTTCGGCCAGTTGCGTCTGCTGCTTGTAGAAATCGAAGTTGACGCTGGCGTTGGGCTGGGCCTGCGGGTGGCGCCATTCGCCCCAGCCGTGGCCGACGCCGTGGACCATCGCACCGAGTTTCAGTTGGCGTTGTTTGCTCATGGTTCTTACTCCTGAATTAGCGCGATGCCTGGATGAGGGGGGCACGCAGGGCGTTAAAGCTCTTGTCGAAGCCTTGGGATACGTCGATGTGTTTGGTGATAATCCCTTCCTGCTGATAGATGTCCGCAGTGGTTTGCAGGCCGCTGATCACCGTGTCGTCAATCGCCACGGATTGCATGTGCGTGCCTTTGGCCACGGCGATGTGCACGGCCAGCGGCAGGCCGGTGACTTTGGCCTGGGCGGCGGCATATTCCTCAGGGTGGGCGTTGGTCCAGCGGTAGGCGCGGTCGACCCGGGCGACGAAATCGTCCAGTTGCTGGCGCTTGCCGGCGATCGCCTGGCTGGTGGCGGCGAGGTACAAATGGTTGGTCAGCAGGGTGTCGCCGCTGGCCAAGACCTTGGCCTGACTTTGGGTGGTGGCAATGGTGGTGTAAGGGTCCCAGGTCGACCAGGCGTCGGCGTCGCCGTTATCCAGCAGGATTCGCGACTCGCTCGGCAGCAGGTAGATGAACTTCACGTCGCTGGTGCTCAGGCCGACGCTGCGCAAGGCTTTGATCGCCAGGAAGTGACCGATGGAACCGCGCGTGGTGACGATGCGCTTGCCCTTGAGGTCGCTGGCGTTGTTCAGCGGCGAATCCTTGAGCGCGAGAATGGCCGTGGTGTAGCGACCCTCGGCATGGATGATGCTGACGACCTTGAGCGGCGCACCGGCGCCGAGGGCGAACACATAAGGCGCATCGCCGAGGGCGCCGATGTCCACGGCGCCGGCATTCAGCGCTTCGCCCAGCGGTGCGGCGGCGGGGAACTCGGAGAACTGAATCTCGTAAGGCACATCCTTCAACTCGCCGGAAACCTCCAGCAGCACCTTGATCGACGATTTTTGATTGGCCACCAGCAGCGGTTGCAGGTCGGCGGCGTGGCTGACGGCGGTGAAGCCCAGGGTGCAGAAGAGGCTCAACAACAGCGGTTTGAGTGACATGACAAGCTCCAGGCAGGTTCGTGTGGCCTCCGCCTGGAGAAGGGGTCGGTCTGGGTTTGACGTTATCTCTATAAAAAGCGGTTGGGAAAGTCTTTCTGGTTATATGCTAATTATTAAGTAAGCTGATTATTGTGATAGTCAATATGAAATAAATGCATTTAGCTGGAGTTTAAACACAAATCCCCTGTGGGAGCGGGCTTGCTCGCGAAGGCGTTGGGTCAGCCAACATCAATGTTGAATGTGAAGCCGCTTTCGCGGGCAAGCCTCGCTCCTACAGAGGATCTTTTCCGTGTGCGAAATGTGTA